>DATGGL010000299.1:0-31968 GCA_035308605.1 Bryobacteraceae bacterium | reverse complement strand
CGGCGGCCCAGACGGAGCAATCCGCGATAGAACCCGTCCATCCACTTCGCGGCCTTCGATTTGGGAACGGCGAGGGTGACCAGACAGAATCGGGGCTTGCCCCCCATTGCAGCGATGTCGCTCAGGCTTCGCGCGAGCGCTCGTTCGCCGATCGCATCCGGCGCGGCGGATGGTTTGAAATGGACGCTTTCGATCATCTGATCCGTAGTGAACAGCAAATCCTCGCCGGGGCGTGGTCGAAAAATGGCGCAATCGTCACCGATGCCGAGCTGCAGGTCGCGAGAGCGGCCGGCAGACTTACGAATCCGCTCGATCCATTCGAGCTCGTTAAGCATGGAACACTAAGCCCGCGGGTAGCTCTTCGCCGAACACTTTTCCCATCGCGGCCAGGTGATCTTGCGGGTCCGAATCTAGATCGATGTCCGGGAAGGCCCGTCGCACGGCATCCAAAGCTGATCCTGGCAAATCGCGGCTCGCGTCACCGGTGGCGCGGGCCATCGCGGCTACTGCATCGTGCGCCCGCGGCATTTTTACGACGGCATCAATCCAGCGCGCGGCAGTCGACGGCGGCAGGACCTGATTGATGGGGCCGTAGAACAGCTTGCGCGCGCCCAATCTTGCCAGGCACCAAAGTCCGGTGTCGACGAAGTCGCCTTTCTTGATGCGGGCGGCCAGTTCATCTCCCAACTGCGTCTTGGTCTGGATGGGCAGCAGTTCCAGGCTGGCGGCGGCGCGCCACATTTCGCGCAGCAGGCTCGGATTCACGCGAGTGTGTTTGGAGCCGCGCGGCAGAAGCGTCGGCGAGAGGCGCTGAAAGATATCCGCCTGTTGATTGCGATTCAAGCCGCCGGCGACACGCCCGCAGAAAATCCACCACTCGATCTCGTTCTGCACCTGGTTCGAAAATTGCAATCCGCCGGCGTAGACGCGGCGCGCCTGCTCGATGCGGTAGTCGTCGCCGGGAAATCCGAAACCAGGGCGCAGGCAGAATCCGCAAAGATTCAGCCAGCGAAATTCGTGAGCGGCGCTGTGTTTGCGGCCCTCAGCCAGCTCCAGCATCCGGTCGGCGAGTTTACGGATCGCGGCCAGCGGCCACGAGTTGCGCCCTAATCCAAGGGCTTGCTCCAGGCGGCCGGGCAACTGCTCCGGAGCCAAGGAGAAATCGGAGAATACTGCCGGGATCAGGGCTTCTGCCATCGCGAGCGCTTCGTCACTTACCACGGCCGCCGGCCGCGATGGAGCCTGAGCGGCTGCGGCTTTGCGCAGCTCGAATTGAAGTCTCCAGCGATGTTCGCTGGCTTTCGAATCGGCCCAAATCTCCAAAGTTCCGACCTCGGTCAGCTTCGCGCCGAGCTTCACCGGGACCAGCCGTTCACCGGCCTTACCAAAACGCAGGACGGCATTCAGTGGGGCGTGCAAATGCAATTCACTATCCGCCGCCGCGAACGCGACGACGTCACCGGGGCGATCCTCGGTGCGTGTTCGCGAACTGTACAGGCGGAACGAGACTGGCTTGTTCGTGACTAACTGCAAATTCCCAGGATCGATCTCGACGGTGGAGCCTTCCTCAGCGCCCCGGGGCACAAGGCATAAGGTTCGCAGACCTTCCTGATCCGTGGAAGCGCCGCCCAATCCGATGAAATATGCGCGCGGCAGGCCTCCGCGAACAAGTAGGCCTGCGCCGGTTTCGCGGACGTAGGAATAGTATGCGGCGCCCACGGAAACCGCCAGATCGAGGTCGCGATTTTCAAAAATCACCGGGCGGCGGCCGTACCAGTGTTCCATTACATCGGCGACGCGCTGGCGCAGAATTTCGGGAATGAAGAAGCCGCCGTTGAACAGAATCGCGTCCGGCTTCACGTCGCCCGCGCTCGCCAGAAATGAAGCCAGATGACGGGTCACGGCCGGGTCAGAAACGTAGGGCAGCCCCAGTTCCCGGAAGAGACTCTTCTCTTCTTCTTTCGGCTGGTCGGTTACTTCGCACGCAGGCAAGAAACCATCGAGCGCCAGTTCCAGCACTTCATCGCGAAGGATCTCCGTGCGCAGCGTTCCGCCCACCAGGCCCGATCCCGCCCCCAGCACCGTGACCTCGACGCTCTTCAGACTTGGATCGGAGAGCAATCGCTCTTTGGCCGACGCGCATTGGCGTCGCAATCCGCTGCGCTGCCGGATGGAAAGAGATTTCCCCAGTTTCGCTTCCACCAGCCAGGTGAGCGTCAGATCCAGATTGTCGCCGCCGAGCAGAAGATGCTTTCCCACGGCGGTGCGCGTAAAATCGACCCGATCGTTTTCGCGTGAAACACGAATCAGCGTAAAGTCGCTGGTTCCTCCGCCGACGTCGCATACCAGGACCGTTTGCCCGTCGAACAGATTCTTCTGCGACCGGGCGAGATCGTTCGCGATCCAGGAATAGAATGCCGCGGCCGGCTCTTCGAGCAGCGTAAGCTTCTCGATTCCCGCATCCCGGGCCGCCGTTACGGTCAGCTCGCGCGCTTCCTCGTCGAAGCTCGCAGGGACTGTCAGCACCACATTGTGGTCGCTGACGGGAGATCCGCGTTCCGCGCTCCACGCATCCGCGAGATGTTTCAAAATCCGGGTTGAAACCTCCACCGGTGAAAGCACACGTCCAGCATCCTGTGCATCCCAGGGCAGAATCTTCGCGGTGCGATCCACTTGGGGATTCGAGAGCCAACTCTTCGCCGAATGGACGGATTTCGTCGGCACCAGCGCGCCCTGCTCGCGGGCGTAAACGCCGACGTACTCCTGGTCGCCGAGAAACAGAAACGATGGAAGTGTCCGGCGGGGCTCGATGCGCCCCTGAGCGACGTACTGCGGCACATCGAGCACATGGATCGGCGGGAAATCTGTTTCGACCGCCTCCTTGGGATCGATAAAAGCCAGCGCTGAATTCGTGGTGCCGAGGTCGATGCCGAGATTCATCGGCTACTCAATCTCAATCTCCGCGGGAGCCAGCACGCTGCCCGGCGCAATCGCGGGCAAATCCACTTTGTCGACTTTCCACCCCTTGTGCCGCAGCGTTCCGCCGGGCGCTTTGCCGCTCGCCGGGACCTTTCCGATCAGTTTGTAAGTGGAACTGTCCGTCGCGTCGACCTTTGAGTACGTTCCTTCGACGCCATCGATGGCGGGCTGCAATTTCAGATAGCGCTGGAGGGATTTGCGGGACTGCTCCTGAACGTCGCGCACGGCCGCGCCTACCTGTTCGTCCGAGTAGGCCGAGACATCCTCCATCAGGAAATCGATCAGACGCGCGTCGCGCTGGAGGATGGACAGGATCTGCACTGCTCCGTCAGAGGGCCCGGCCTGCGGCTTCGGCGCGGGCGCCGGCCGCATCTGCACCACTTTCGAATAGCCGAAGGCTTGCGCGATATCGGAAGGCAGAGTGCCTCCGAACAGGATTGAGAAGAAACTGCGAAACGCAAAAGAAATTCTGTTCAAGTTTTGCCTCAAATGATGGCGGGAAATGCCTACGACTCTATTTTAGCCGGACAGCTCTCAAGAGGATGTGCTTAAGCGCTTCGTTCCCGGCAGCAGTGTCGCCTCTCGGAGCTTCGCCAGTTCCCGCCGGGCGATATTCGCCCAATGGCTTGCCGGATCCAGCTTCAGGTACATCCTCCAGTGCCGGACTGCCTTCATCGCTTGATTCGATCCCTGATAGAGGAGCGCGAGGTTGTAGTGCGCATCGGCGTAGTTGGGAGAAATACGCAGCGCCGCTTCATAGTGGGTCAGCGCTTTGTTTCGATCCCCGCGCTCATCGTAGAGATTGGCCAGATCGAAGTGCGCCAGCGCATATTCCGGGTCCACTTCCAGTGCCTGGTGATAGCGCTGTTCCGCCTCCGCCCATTTGCGGGCGTTGAAGTAAATGGTACCGAGATTGACCAGCGCGCCGGCCGACTTGGGATCCAGATCGATGGCTTTTTGATAGGCCTCGATGATTTGCGCCGCCGGGGCGCCGGACTGCTCCAGATCCAGGCCGCGCTGGAACCACCGCTCCGCGCTGACCCGGCGGTCACGTTCTTCGCCCGCGGTGTTCTTCGCAGGAAACTCGAGCAGGCGGCTTAGTTCACTTTCACCAAAGTTCAGCAGCAGTTGTCCGGATTCGGCGTCCATGGTGCGGCCGTCGACCTCCACGCTGATCTTCTTCCCATACGCGTAGAGCTTCAGCTCGGTGAGCGGATTGTCGACGTGCCGGAGCTTTGCACGCAGCGCCACCAGGGCGCGGCGAATCTGCACGATGTGAACCCGGTTCTGCCGCAGCTTAATGAGTGTCTGGAGTGCGAGCAGTTCCCGGAACCCGTAGGACGCCAGGGGCGTTACGAGTTTTTGTTTTTCCCAACTCGACAATTGACGTTCCGACACTCCCAGGAGTCGGCGCGTCTCCACGCGAGAGTACGCTTGCTTCGCGGCTGCACCCGCCACTGATGAATTTTAACATCAGTCGCGCTGAAACAAAGAAATGCCCGCAATCCCCTTGGCTCCAGCCGTCACACATTCGTCAACATTTTTCCGCGTGATGCCGCCGAGCGCGATCACGGGAATGTGAACGGCGCGCGCCGCCTCGGCGAGTCCTTCAAGTCCGCGAGCGGGGAGATTGGAGTTTTTCGAAATCGGAGCGAACACGGGGCCGAACAAAACATAATCCGCGCCTTCGCTTTCGGCCCGGCGGACCTCCTCGATGGTGTGGCAGGAAACGCCAATCAGGAATTCCGCTGGAACCGTGCGTCTTAGAGTTTTCGGCGCGATGGAATCGGCAGGAAGATGCACGCCGTCGGCGCCCGCGGCCAGCGCAACGTCCGTGCGGCTATTCACCAGGATCGTCGCGCGGGATGACATCGGCAGCGCCTTCACGTTACGGACCAGAGCGAGCAGGTCACGTGCGCAGAGATCCTTCTCGCGAATCTGGATCCACTCGACACCGGCGGCGAGATTCCGCGCGACCGTCGCGAACAGCGCGTCTTCCGACGGCAGAGATTTGCGATCTGTGATGTAGCAGCGAATCACGGTGTCAGCGTTTTCGACGCGCGCGGATTCTCTCCGCGCGCCGCACTTGAGCTTCGTCCATGCCGAAATAATGGGCGATCTCGTGCCATACCGTGTCTGCCACCATCTCCTCCAGTTGCTCGCGATCGCGCGACATGCGCTCGTGCGGACCCTGGTAAATTGTGATCTGGTCGGGCATCCGAAATCCGCCCGCGACGCTGCGTTCCGTCAGTGGCACGCCCCGATAGAGTCCCAAGAGGCCGCGTCGCGGAGGCTCGGGCTCGACCACGATGACGATATTGTCCAGGCGCTTTCGGAAGGCTGCGGGAATGCGTTTCAGAGCGCCTTCCACTACTTGGTCGAAATCGTCAGGACTCACGCGTGGCTCCGCCCCCAGTCTCCCACGCGGCGGCCGTCGCCCGAAAGGAACCGATGTGCTATAACTGGGCTTCGTTAACCGTCTTCTCTTAACGGTCTTTTCTTAACAATGCCGCTGGAAGAAAAAGCGTTTTATCGCGAGTCGCCGACCATGAAGCCCGCGACTTTGAACTGCCCGTATTGCCGGACCTCGGATACCTATGAGCTGAAGTGGATGGTTCGCAAGAAGCTCGACCAGCTGCCCCGGGGGGCCGACGAGCGCGATCGGGCGCGATTCGCGAAATTCTTGAGCTATATGGTTCTGATGGACGACAAGGCCATGTGCAAGAACATGCGCTGCCGGAAACGGTTCGACGTGTCGGGCATCAAGACGATGGCGTTTATCTAGATGGTGTAGGGAACTACAACGAAGGCGTGCCGTTTAGGCGGGAAATCGCGCGTGTTTCTCGTGGCAAGCTTGAAATTGTGGAGCATGGCGAGCGCAGCCTGAAATGCGTCAGGCAGCCGCCAGCCGAACTTACGGCGCAACTCAGTCGCGGTGTCCGCAACCTCCTGGCCGATGCCGAGGGTCGGATAAAGGTTCAGCAAGATGGTCGCATCCTCGCTGCCCGGGTGCGTTTTGCCGGACAGTACTTCGGCTCTGGTGATGACGGAGATCCAGGCGTCGTCGATGGAGCTGAGATAGAGTGTGGCCGGCTTAATTCCATTCAAGTGATCAATCAGAATGACTGAATCGAGGAGGACGGTCATTTCCACTCGCGCCGCAAACGGCGCTGGTAGCGAAGTCCGTCTCCGTCGCGCCAGATGCCTTGCGTCGCTTTGAGGGCCTGTTCCCGCGTCCGTTGATCCCCTTTCCGCATCCGCCGGACGGCCTCGCGGATCAATTCAGCCATAGACACCTTCTCTTCGCGGGCCCTTCTCTCAAGCCATGCCTTGTCTTGATCTTCGATACTGAGGATCATCCTCGTCATATCACTATGGTGATATGATATCACTCTAAGTTTTCTAACCGAGAATTAAGGGACCAGGTAAATAACCAGAACACGACCGTCGGAGTGAAAACTTGCTCCAGTTGCCGTCCGCGCTTCTTTGGACGGATCGGATGGGAGCAGGTAGGCTTTCTTCGCGACCAGCCCCGTCTCCTCCAGGCTGCGAGCTACGTATTCGCGCTCCGTATCCACGTCCGGATCGATCTTGTGCGTGATCTTCTTTCCGGGACGATTATCGCGCTCGAAACCGATGTCGTGCGTCGCGGCGCCAACCCATAACTCGCCAGTTCCGACCGTGAAAGGAGCCTTCCAAAGTCTTAGATGGTGACGCTGCATCACTACCGTCACCGGTTCCGCATGCGCCAGTCCGTAATCCTGAGGCCGGCCGAACAGGGTGAGGATGCTCATCGGCATCTCGACGTAAGATTCCTTCTTCAGAGTCTCGATCAGACCGTTCAGAAGAGCGGCTTTGGTGTCCTTGTCGACTTTCACCCAGCCGGCGGCCTTGAATGCGTCGAGGACGGCTTCCTCCTTTCCGGCGACGACGAAATTGGTGTTGTCGCCGGGATTTCCATCCGAGTCGGTCACGCGGCGCGGGATCCGGTCTATCATTCCCACGGTGACCGGCGGCAGCTTGTACTCAGGCACCACGATCTTCTCGGGGCCGCGCGCCGTGAATTCGACGTTCGCCTGATAGCTGCCCTGTAGAGACTCGGAAGTGAAGTTAATCCCTAAGAAAAGGCGGCCGACGCGGCGGACCTGCATTTCCTTTTTTGCGCCGATGGAAAAAGGCTGGGAGGCGTCGCTCGACCCGATGCGTCCAATCAGCGCGCCGAGACCAGCGTCATTGGCGGGATAGGATTTCAGAAGATCGCGAAATCCACGCGGAGCTCCCTCAGGGCTGATGGATTTTCCTTGCATAGCCTGGAGCGAACCTTCTGCCGTGATGACGATCGAATCACCCGGCCGCAGATCGATTCCGGTATCGGTCCAGGCTTTGGACGCGGAAACTTCGATCTGTTGCGCCCAGGCGGGAAGAGTAGCGGCGAAGATGGCGGCAGCAAGACGCATGCCTCCATTTTACCGGCCTCTACAAGTCGCTCAATGCGTAAACGAGAGCGCCCTTCGCGGTTGAATGGAGCGGATTCTGGGCAAGCCGGATTTCCGATACGGTAATGGGGAAATCCTGTTCCCAGAGTATTTTCTCGAAGCGATCGCGAAAACCTGGCGGCAGAGCCGTGCCGCCGCTCAGGACCATGGGGACCGGGCGGCTGAAGGTCGGCAGGTTCTTGGTCCGCGCGAATGCCTCCTTCAGCGCGCCCACCAGTGACCGGATCATGTCGTCGTAGTAGACGCCGATGACCTGGTGGATCTTGTCGGCGAAGAATCCGTTGAAGTGGAACGAATCTTCCTTGGCCAGGCGCACGCGGTTGGCCCGCTCCCCCGTCACCGCGGCCGCGCTCGAGTCTATGAAATCGCCGGCCTTGGGGACGCTGAAGCTCAGCACCGGAACAGAAAGATACGCCAGGCAGACGTTGCACAGCCCGCCGCCGCAACTGATGCCAATGCCCGTGTAGTTGGAGCTTTCGAGTTCGCCGTAAATCACCGCGAGGCCTTCATTGATGCTCTTCACCTGGTGGCCCAGCTCCGTCAGGACCTGGCGCAGGCTCGCCTCGTGATACGTCAGGCTCTCCTCCGCGCCTAGCGGAGCCGCCGGGACCGTGAAGCATACGCGATGGCTCTCGTTCTTTTCGGCGAGCATCTTGGCGAGGATCTCCCGGAGCATGGTCATGCTTTGGGGTTCCTTGGCGTCGAGCACACCTTGCGACATAGGCCGGCGAATTTCGGCGTTCAGTAACCCGGCGAATTTTTCGCTTTCGTTCCCATGCACGATAATTTCACCGCCAACAGTGGTGAAGGGTACCTTTTCGCGGTCAAGCGCCGCTTCGGTGATTTTGGAATATGGGATCGCCACGAACGCATTCAGTTGCGATTCGTAGCGCATGTCATGCTCAGCGCGCCGTGCGACGACGATCCGGCTGGTGCCAACATCGAGTCCGATGATCGGGCTGTGTGCATTACTCATCTAAATACCTCCTGAGTTTTCTTTCTTAAGGGCGGCCACAATCTCTTTGTAGCGTTGTCGAAGGCTCGCGCGGTATTGTTCCACCGGGATTTTCTGGGCTTGGGCTTCCCGCTCGATCAGTTGCCCGGCCGCTTCCAGACCTTTCCAGCGCGCCCCGCCCGCAGCGCGCAGGAAGACGCTGTCGTACTCGAAGCCGAAAGCATAGATGCTCGCGGGCGGAAGCGAATAGTTGTCCGGTAATCCCACCGCTCGGAACGGGAACGCGGCGGCCCAATCGGTGTGGGCTCCGATCCGCATGTTGTACTGGTTCACGGATACCTGCGCGTGGGTTACGCAATTTTCGGCCCGGATGCCGAAGCGGGAGCGCAACATCTCGGTCAACACCTTCGCGGATGCGATCTGCGCCGGCGTGACCTCATCGGTGGCCCCGGTCTGCCCTTCGAACGACACGCCGAAGAAGCTGTCGTTCAGGTTGACATAGACGCCGTCGCTATCGGCCCACACAGAGGTCCCGGCGTGATTGGCCGCGTCGGATTCGTTGACGACGTTAAAAACTCGTCCAAATCGATCGATCACGTAGTGATACGCGCGCTCCTGCCGAACGCCTTCCACAAGATTCCGCCCAAGCTGCTTCAGCCGGCGGTTCTCTTCCTCCTGAAACGGCGCCAGGTGACTTTCGGTGGTATGAAACACAATACCGACCGGCTCCGAACCGTTCTTTACGGGTTCCGTGCCGCCCGCCGGTGAGTACACATGGAAGCGCGCGCGCGGACGATTCGAGACCAGAAACCCGAGCTCGACGCGCAGACCGTTGCTGTAGACATCCGTGGTTCTGGAATGCTCGACGCGCCAGATTCTTGGAACCGCAGCCGGGATACCCGGAGCAGCAGCAGGGGTCGCGGCCGGAACCAGCAGACGGCGCTCCAGCGCGATTGTCTCCGCGTTTCCAGCCGAGTTCGGACGAGGGGCAATCGCCAGCATCACCGGGATCGCCAGCAAGCTCAGGTGGCGCAGAAAGTCCGGCCGGCGTCGCGGCGGCCGCGCCATCTCGCGACGCAGATAACGCAAGCGGTCGACCGGGTCCTGGATTCGGCGTGCTCGCCGGTCAATCCGAGGGGCACGTTCGAGATTGGGTATCTGCGCCAACACGCACACTAATCCTATAGCTATCAGTAGGTTTCCTGTCGGAAACCTCTCGCCAATGTACTTATCGGCGGAGGCAGGGAAAAACCTTAGTTCTTCCTAGGAGCCAGCCTAGTCACCCAGCCTAGACACACTGTACCAAGCGTCCGCAGGTTACGGATGAATCTGAGGTACTATGCACGGGCCGGTACTGCAAACCCCGGAACTATCGCCGGAACGCGGATGGTGAATTCCGCGCCACGGCCGTCGGGGCGGTTCACGGCGCGAACTTCGCCATCATCCTGCTTCACGATCGTTTCAACGATATGCAGCCCCAGTCCGGATCCATGAGTGGAAACGTGGGGTTTGAAGATGTCCTTCAGAATCTCAACGGCGATCCCCGGCCCCTCGTCACGGACGACAATCTCAATTTCCCGCTCCGTGCGACGGGCCTTGATGTAGATGACTCCGCCCTGCGGCATGGCGCGGACTGCATTCGAGAACAGGTTAATCAGTACGCGCTCCCATGCCCAGGTCCGCCGCAATTCGATTCCGGGGTCGATCTCGCGGATAAACCGGATTCTGGGCCCGCGGCCCGAGATCATCGAGTCTTCGACGAAGGAAATGGCGTTGTCCAGGATGGTTTCGAAGGCGGCCGGGGTTTCTTCGGAGCTGCGGATGCTGGAGGTAATGCTCTTGCCCCGCTCAATGCTGCGCAGAATGGCCGCCGAGACAGCCGCGTAGCGCGGATCGTCGGAGAGCAGATCGGCTGCTTCCACCAGCGTCTGAAAGACGTTGTTCAGGTCGTGAACCAGGCAGGATAGCGTGAGATCGGTTTCGGGCTGGCCCGTTCGGGTGGTCATTTGTTCCGTCAAACGTCTTTCTTCAGGCGTCTTCCTTCAAATAGCGACCTGACGAAGTGTACTAAAAAATTCAGGGAAAGATACGGCGGCGGAATCGGCTCCGTCGATGGTGCAGGGTCCGTCGGCTGCCAGAGCCGCCACGGCAAACGCCATCGCGATGCGATGATCGCCGGCGGAATCGAGCTCAGCCGCGTGAAAGCGCTGTTTGCCGGGAAGGTGAAATCCGTCGGGCGTGGTCTCGATCGCGACGCCCATTCGCTTGAAATTCGACTCGAGGGTGGCGATCCGGTCGGTTTCCTTGACGCGAAGCTCGGACGCGTCGCGCACGGTCAGGCCGCCTTCAGAGCTCGCGCCGAGAACCGCGAGCGCGGGAATCTCGTCGATCAAGCCGGCCGTGAGCGCGCCTTCGATAACGCCACCGGAGATTTTCGATGCCCGGACTCGCAGATCACCGATCAATTCGCCGCCGGTTTGGGTGACATCCAGAACCTTGATCGACGCGCCGAGGGACACCAGAAAATCGAGAAGCGCCGAGCGCGTCGGATTCAGGCCGACGCCATGAATCACGAGGTTCGATTCCGGCATCAGGAGAGCCGCGACCAGGAAAAATGCCGCCGAGCTCAAATCGCCGGGGACCACCAGTTCGCGTCCCGTGAGATGGGCGCCTTCACGCAGCGTAATGACCTTTCGCTCGACCGCGATCTCGGCGCCGAACTCCTTGAGGGCGATTTCGGTATGATCACGTGTCCGAATGGACTCTCGAACCACGGTATCGCCCTTGGCGAATAAGCCTGCCAGCAAGACGCAGCTTTTCACCTGGGCGCTGGCGACCGGCAACGCGTAGTCGATCGCGCGCAACGCGCCGCCATGAATAGTCAGCGGCGGAAATTTCCCGTCGCGAGCTTCGATAGACGCGCCCATTTCGGCAAGCGGTGTCATGATGCGCTGCATCGGACGCCGCGAGAGCGATTCGTCGCCGCCGATGCGCGAGGTGAACGGCTGCGCGGCCAGAATGCCGGAGAGCATTCGAATCGTCGAGCCCGAGTTCCCGGCGTCCAGATCCGCGGCCGGCTTCTGGAGCACGCCGCCATGGACCACCGTCTTGCCCCCAGGCCGTTCGACCTTCGCTCCCAAAGCCGCCATGGCGGCGAGCGTCGACTGGCAATCCGCGCCGGTCGAATAATTGGTGATCGAGGTGGTTCCTTCCGCGATCGCAGCTAACATCCCATAACGATGGGAGATGGATTTATCGCCGGGAAGCGTGATGATCCCGTCGATCGCCCGTGCGGGCGAGACCGTTTCTTTCATGAATCTTTTAGTGTAGGGGATGGCGCGGGAGCGGAGCCGGCTTGCGATGTGCGCAGTCCGCTCCAGCGTTCGCACAGGAGAATGGAATTCGCCGGATTTCTGGGCAGGTATTTCAAGCTGGCTAAGCCAATCAGTTTTTCGGGTTCAGGCGGCAGCATATGGCGCAGCGTCGTCACATCTTGAGACGCCTCATACTGCACGCCACCAGCGGAGTATGAATAATACAACGCGCTCTCGCTTGCTTCGGTAATGAATGCGTCACCCAGGCGACCTTCCATATTCACCGTCAGTCGCCGCTTGCGTTCTCTTTTTTCGGGAGTGCCTTTGATTTGCCGCGAGACCAGGACGGCCACGGCGATCAGAAGAATCGCCGCGCCGCACAATGCGGCAATTTGAGCGCCAGCCGGCATGAACCCTCGACTCAATCGTCGCCTACGCCCTGTTTAACGGAAGCTACTTGCGCACCGATGCTTCCTGAAAGACTTTGGCGTAGTCCTTGAGAAATTGATCCAACCCTTTATCGGTCAATGGATGGTTGAACAGGCCGTCGACCACCTTGAACGGTAAGGTTCCGATATGCGCACCCGCCTTGGCTGCCTCGATGACGTGCACAGTGTTACGAAGCGAAGCCGCCAGAACCTGGGTGTTGAAGCTGTAGTTCTTGTAAATCAGAACGATCTCGCGAATCAGCTCCATGCCGTCGGCGCCGATATCGTCCAGGCGGCCAACGAACGGGCTGACGAAATAAGCTCCGGCTTTCGCCGCGAGCAGCGCCTGACCGGCGGAGAAGCACAGGGTCACGTTCACCCGAATGCCTTCCTGGCTGAAAATGGAGCACGCGCGGATGCCGTCCCGGGTCAGCGGCACCTTCACCACCACGTTCTTGTGGATCTTAGCCAGCTTGCGACCCTGAACCAGCATCTCATCTGCTTCTACTGCAATCACTTCCGCGCTGACATCGCCGTCGATGATGTCGCAAATTTTGCGAATTTGCTCCTCGATCGGCACGCCCTCTTTGGCGATCAACGACGGATTGGTCGTCACACCATCGATAATCCCCCAGCGTGCGCCCGCCTTGAGCTCTTCCAGATTCGCGGTGTCGAGAAAGAATTTCATTCTTGGGTCCCTAGTGTGATCGCGTAGATGCCTCAGTATAACATTTCGCGGAAATCTAATATAATGAATAGATGCGGGTCCGGCACCGCTTTATTTCAACGGCCGGAACTTAAACGCAGTAGTAGTGATTTCTTGACGGAAAGAGGTTCATGGGAACGTTCGTACCGGCATTTTTGCTGGCGCCCGCATTTCTGCTGGTGAATGACACACCTTCGACGGTCGGCCGGATGTGGGATAGCTTTTTCAACAATCCCTTTGCCGGCATTCATCACCTGGTCTTTTTTGACTGGGCGATTCTGATTACGTATTTCTCGGTTCTGCTGATCCTTTCCTGTTACGGCCTTCATCGTTACGAAATGATCCGGGGCTTTTTCAAGCATCGCAAGGCTTTGCCGGAGACAGCGCCGCAGCGCTTCGACGAACTGCCGCGCGTCACCATCCAGCTCCCGATTTACAACGAGCGCTACGTCGTGGAACGGCTGCTCGAAGAGACTGCCAAAGTCGACTACCCGAAGCATTTGCTCCAGATTCAGGTATTGGACGATTCAACTGACGATACCCACGCATTTACAGCGCGCCTGGTAGCTGGATATCAGGCGTCCGGTCTGCCGATCGAGTATATTCACCGGACCAATCGTCATGGGTTCAAGGCGGGCGCGCTCGAGAATGGTTTGAAAACGGCAACCGGCGAGATTGTCGCTGTATTCGACGCCGATTTCCTGCCCCCGGTTGATTTTCTTCAGCGAACGGTTCATTTCTTTACCGATCCAAAGGTCGGGATGGTGCAGACTCGCTGGACGTATCTGAACCGCCACTACAATCTTCTGACCGAGGTCCAGGCCATGCTGCTGGATGGCCATTTCGTGCTGGAACACGTCGCCCGCAGCGGCGCCGGGCTTTTCTTTAACTTCAATGGCACGGCTGGAATTCTGCGGCGCTCGATGATTGAGGACGCCGGTGGCTGGAAGCATGACACGCTCACCGAGGATTCGGATCTCAGCTATCGCGCCCAGCTTAAAGGCTGGAAATTCGTATACGTCCCGTCGATCGAGTGCCTTTCGGAGTTGCCCGTCGAGACGTACGGTTTCCAGGTCCAGCAGTCGCGCTGGGCGAAGGGCCTGACGCAAGTGGCGATGAAACTACTGCCGTCAATCCTGCGGGCAAAATTGCCGTGGCGCGTGAAGCTGGAAGCGATTTTCCATCTGACGCCGAACATTTCCTATCCGTTGATGATCGCCGTCAGCGTGCTGATGCTGCCGGTGATGGTCGTCCGGTTTTACATGGGCTGGTTCGAGATGGTGCTGATCGACTTGCCTCTGATCGCCGCGTCGTTCTGGTCGATCTCGGCATTTTATGTCGTCGCCCATCGCGAGCTGTTCCCGAAGAACTGGAAACGCGCGCTGCTGTTCCTGCCGGCGTTAATGGCGGCAGGTGTCGCGCTGACCATCGTGAATTCGCGCGCTGTGATCGAAGCGCTTATCGGTTATCAGACCGGGTTTGCGCGCACACCGAAATACGCCCTCGGCGATGAGCACCAGGCTGGTTTCCAGAACGTTCGTCTTCAGAACATCCAGTATCGCCGCCGCAGCGGATGGCTGCCATACGCAGAGCTCGCCGCCGGATCGTTCTTCCTGTGGATGGTGATTTTCGCGATCGAATCCTTCAATTTCCTGGCGATCCCGTTCCTGCTATTGTTCGTCGGCGGGTATTACTGGGCCGCTTGCACGACGTTGTGGGAAGAGTATCAGGGCAAGCTCCAATGGGAGCGTCAGCGCGAACTGGCCGACGCGGCGGAACAAGCGGAAGCTTAGTGAGCTCCGACGTCGAGCGCCATTATCGACTGCCGATCGCGAACATATAGGGTTTTGTTCGCCAGCGCCGGCGCCGTCCACACGTTGCTCTTTAGTAAGGACGCCTTTGAGACCACCTTTGCGCCGTCCGGCGAGAACGTCGCCAGCGATACGCCGCCGTCTTCGTCCACGACGAAAAACTTCCCGTCCGCATATATAAAAGACGCTTTGGGAAACACCCGCTCCTGCCACTTGATCTCACCGGTTTTCACGTTGATCGCGCTGAGCGGAGCCGGACCGAAATCGCCGCTCGAGCCGTAGGCGTAATCGCCGATCCGGATCAGCGTAGTGTGATGTATCCGCATGCGGTTGTTGTACCAGAGTTCCTGCACCTTGGTTTTCGTCCCCTCGCGGGTCAGCCGTAGCCCCCGGCTCCCGGTGCCGTACGCCGAGCTGATCACCAGAATTCCGTCGTCGCCCCAAACCGGCAGGGCGATATTCAAATCCCACGAAGTCTTGTGTTCATGGGTCCACAGCAACTGGCCGTTGTTAGGATCGAGACCGGCGATCAAACCGTGCGCAGTAGTGTCGCCGCCTTCGTCGAGGAATGCCACCAGTTGATCCTGGCCTTGCACATTGATAAGCACCGGCGAACTCGGAGAGTTTTCGAGATCGTTCTTGGCCCAGACCAGCGACCCGTCCGCGGGATTTAACGCGATCACCGCGTGACCATGTCCGCCGAGCGTGAGAATGATGGTGTTCTTGTACGCGATGGGACTGCCGGAGTAGCCGCGCACCATGAGTGTGCTGCCCGGGAAGTCCTTGTAGAGATCCTTGGCCCAGCGCAGCTCCCCGCTTTTCTTGTCGAAGCACTGTAGCTTCGCGAGGATGCCGACGGTGAAGACGCGATCGCCGACAATCAACGGCGTCGCATGCGGCCCGGGACCGTTCTCCATCATCAGTCCGGGAACAAACGCGGCCGCGTTGGAATGTTCCCAAAGCGTCTTCCCGGTAGCCGCGTCGAGCGCGATCACCACTTCGTTAGCGCCCTTGCGATACATGGTGTACAGCACGCCGCTGTCGACCGAGATCCCCGAATATCCTTCGCCCAGCGAGCGCGTCCACAGTTTCTTGGGCCCGTCGGCAGGCCATGACGCCGCCAATCCGGTTGCGTCGGCGATGAAGTTTCGATGCGGTCCGCCGAACTGCGGCCATTCCGGAAGTTGGGCCGCGGAAATCGTAGAAACTAGCTGAAGAATTAAAAGCGTCTTCATGATTAAACCCGCATTGGACGCGGCCGCGCCGAAAAAGTCAGGAATGGTGCCCGGGGCGGGACTTGAACCCGCACTCCCGTTGCCGGAAAAAGGATTTTAAGTCCTTTGCGTCTGCCGATTTCGCCACCCGGGCACAGTACAACCTATGAGCCATTATCGGTAAACGCGTTCGCTCCTGTCTCGCCGGACCGTGGCCCCTTGTCCACGATCATGAGACCTGTCTAGATGGAAGACATGATCATCAGGCGTGTGTCGGCGATCTTGGGCTCAGCGGTGTTCCTCGTGGTCGCGCCCGGGTTTGTCGCCGGCCTCGTGCCATGGTGGATTTCGCACTGGCGGGTCGAATCGCCGTTCTTCGGGATTGCGCCGTTTCGTTTCGCTGGCGTTGTACTGATCGCGCTGGGCGCCCTGTGCCTTCTGGATTCTTTTGCCCGTTTCGCTCTTCAGGGCCTAGGAACACCAGCGCCGGTCTTTCCGACCCGGCGCCTGGTGGTTACCGGACTTTATCGCTACGTTCGAAATCCGATGTACGTTGCAGTTTTGAGCACCATCCTGGGGCAAGGTCTGCTGTTCGGAAATCTGGCGCCCCTCGAATATGGCGGCGTGGTCTGGCTCCTGTTTCATCTGTTCGTCTTGTTTTACGAGGAGCCGACGCTCCGGGACAGTTTTGGCGTGGAGTATCAACTGTTCTGCGCGGAAGTGCATCGATGGATTCCTCGATTCACGGCCTGGAGAGGTCATCCTCAGGCGTGAGAAGGAGTCACCACCCGACCTGATTCATTCGCTCCAGAATCGCCGTGCTGTATTGGTTCATCCGCTCCGGCCGGCGGCGGCGCGGCGACGGTAAGCATGCGGCCAGGCGTGCGGATTGCTCGCGGTCAAGCTTCGTGGCATTTGAATGATAGTGATACTCGGCGGCTGCCTCGGCGCCGAAGACGCCCGGCCCCCATTCAATGAGATTCAAGTACAGCTCCAGCGTGCGCCGTTTTCCGAGAATGCGATCCGCCAGCGGAGCGAGCGTGTACTCAAACGCCTTGCGCACCGGATTGCGATGCGTGGTGAAGAAAAGATTCTTGACCAGTTGCTGCGTAATCGTCGAAGCGCCCCGGCTGAGTTTACCGGTTTCGTTGCTCTCCTGGACGACCTTCTCCACCTGCTCCCAATCGACGCCGTGATGGCTGTAGAAGTGTCCATCCTCGGCTGAGATCACCGCATGCTGCAGGTTGGGCGAGATGCGCTCGAGCGGTACGAAGGTGAAACGCTTGCGGTAGCGTTTGCCGGAAAACATTGCCTCGACACGCCGCTGGATTTGAACGCCGGTGGTTGGAGGATCGATGAAGCGTAGACCAATCAGCGAAAGGATCCAGAACGCATACAGTCCGACGACCAGGGCGGCCGTAAGCTTGAATAGACCGGCGATCCAGCCGCGCTGCCTGCTCTTCCCTGCCAAATCACCATCCTAGCGCCCCGTCCACAATCCGGGCGAGAGAAACGTACTGCTCGTCCCACTATGTCAGCACCGAACGGGAAACTTGTGCGCAGAGCCATCCTATTTCTGATGATCGCGGCCGTAGCCCGTGGTCAGATTGCCGATCGGGCCTACGAATTGCTCCGTTCCAAGCGGTACGATGCGGCAATCGAAAGCTTTAAACAGGCGATTCGAATCGCGCCCGATCGTGTGGCTCTGCACACCGATCTCGCGTATACGCTTCTCAAGGTCGGCGAGACCGAAGAAGGACGCGACGAATTCGCCGAGGCAATGCGGTTGGACCCAGGCGACGACCGTGTCGCGATGGAATACGCGTTTCTTTGTTACGAGACCAAACAGCAGGCGATCGCACGGAGAACCTTCGACCGGATCCGGAAGACGGGTAACCCGACGGCGGCAGAGGCCTTCGAGAACATCGACCGGCCGCTCCGGGAGGGGATGGCCCGTTGGAGCAAGACAGTGGAGCTGTCGCCCCAAAATTTCAGCGCCCATGCGGAGCTCGCCCGGCTGGCGGAGCAGCGCGACGAGCTGGATTTGGCTGCCAGGCACTATGAGAAGGCCTGGCGCCTGAAGCCGGACCATCGGACAACGTTGCTCGACCTGGGGAGAGTGTGGAAGGCGTTAGGACGGGACCAGGAGGCAATCGCGGCGCTGCTTGCGGCATCGCGCGCCGCCGAGCCTCGGGTTGCAGAGGAAGCGCGAGAACGATTGCCGAAGCGCTACCCCTATGTGTACGAATTTCAAAAGGCGCTGGAGATCGATCCAGCAAATGTGGAGTTGCTGCGTGAGCTCGCCTACCTGCATCTGGAGATGAGGGAAAACCAGTCGGCGGAGAATGAGTTTCAGGCATTAGTCTCGCAATCGCCAGGCGACTTGGCCGCTGCTGCGCAGCTCGGATTTCTTTTCTTGGGCCGAGGTGACTCCGCGGCCGCGAAGCCATTATTTGAACGGGTTCTGGCCGGCGAGGACGAAGAACTCGCGAATCGTGTACGGGCGGCGCTGAAGATGCCTCCGCTCTTGCACGGCCGCCCGGCCGCACCGGCGTCCACGAATGGCGCATCGGTGGACGCGAAGGACCTCGCCACGAAGAGTCTGGAGAAAGGTTATCTGCGGGACGCCCTCAAGTATCTCCAAACGGCGCATGAGAACGATCCATTGGATTTCAACGTCATGTTGAAGCTCGGCTGGACGTACAACATCCTTAAAGACGACCGGGATGCCGTGCAGTGGTTCGATCTGGCGCGGCGTAGTCCGGACCCCCAGATCGCAGCCGAGGCTTCGAAGGCGTATCGCAATCTGAAGCCCGGCCTTAGCCGGTTCCGGACCACCATCTGGGCGTTTCCGATGTTTTCAACGCGCTGGCATGATCTCTTCGCCTACGCGCAGGCCAAGACCGAGCTGCGTTTGCCGGGCTGGCCGGTACATCCCTACATCTCCGCGCGATTCGTCGGCGATACGGAGGGTTCGGTTTTCGTCGCGAATCTGGGACCGGAGTATCTTTCCGAGCGTGCCGTGATCCTTGGCCTTGGCCTGGCGACGAACGCGTGGCACGGGGCGACGGGATGGTTCGAAGCGGGCGAATCGTTCCGGTATTCGCCGTCCCAAACGGATCCAGGCCGAATGGTCCCGGATTATCGCGGCGGTGTGTCATTCGCGAAAGGCTTTGGGGGCTTGCTCGCGCGCGGCGGGCATGGCCTGTTTGCGGAATCCAACGATGACGGACTTTATGTAAGCCGGTTTAACAAAGATTGGCTGCTGTATTCGCAGAACCGCACTGGCTACACGTTTCGTTCCGCGGAATCCTTCGGCGGCTTGCACGGCCAGCTTTTCTGGAACTGGAACGTGACGATTGACCAGCTTGGCCAGTATTGGGCGAATTACGTCGAGACCGGCCCCGGCGTGAAATTTCGCTTTGAAGCGATGCCGCAGCCGATAACGTTTTCCGTGAGCGCGCTGCGTGGCGCGTACCTGGTGAACCAGGGAAATCCACGCAGGCCGAACTTCAATGACGTAAGGATCGGACTCTGGTATGCGCTGTCTCACTAGCTTCCTAGCGTTACTCCTGGCATGGCCGCTCACTGGCGCAACGTTTTCCTTCCACGTCATGGGAGAAGATGCGGGATCGTGGCCGGCAGTTCTTTCTTCGGTCGGCCTGGTTCCTTCAGCGGCCGCTACGGCCGGCGTCGTGGTCGTGCCCCGAGGTTCCGATCCGCCCGCTAGCGACTGGGCCCCGAAGGTGGAGCGCGGAACGATCCTGGTTCTCGAAGGCGAGTCGCGGTTGGCGGAAGCCTTCGGCTTCCATTCTTCGGGGAAGCCACACATTCTTGCGCGAAGCGTTGAGGATGTGCAGGCGCCGAAGCTTCGCGTTATCTGGGAGAAGCCGCTGGAGGTACCGGCATTCGAAATCCCTAAAGAAGCGCGCGTGTTTGCGAAGGAACGATGGCAGGGTGTGCCGCTCATTGCCGGGCTGCGGCGCGGATCGGGAGCCGTACTGTGGATCGCCGGATCTCCAGGAGCGCACGGTTACGATCGATTCCCCTACGTCCTCCACGCGCTTGCGGACCTAGGGCTAGATCCGCCGTTCCGCTCTGACCGGCTATGGGCTTTCTTTGACGCGTCCTACCGCGCCCGCATCGATCCCGACTATTTTGCCGCGCGCTGGCGGGCCGCCGGCATCAGCGCCTTGCATGTCG
The DNA here is from genome assembly GCA_035308605.1 of Bryobacteraceae bacterium. GTDB lineage: Bacteria > Acidobacteriota > Terriglobia > Bryobacterales > Bryobacteraceae > Palsa-187. The sequence goes on along the minus strand of DATGGL010000299.1, from coordinate 11,862 downwards.
CCGCATGGCATTACTGGGAACGGAATCCCGAATCCGACGCCTACTTGCGGCGCCTGATCGCGGCCTGCCATGCACATGCGATTACCGTGTACGCGTGGCTCGAACTGCCGCATGTCAGCGAGAAATTCTGGGACGACCGTCCGGAATGGCGCGAGAAGACCGCGCTCTTACAAGATGCCCAGCTCGACTGGCGTAAGCTGATCAACCTGACCAATCGCGACGCGTTCGCCGCGGTCTCGAAAGGGGTGCGCGACTTGGTCGAGAGATTCGACTGGGACGGCGTCAATCTCGCCGAACTGTATTTCGAATCCCTGGAAGGTTATGAGAATCCGGCCCGGTTCACTCCGATGAATGACGACGTCCGTTCGGAGTTCCGGCAAAGCGCGGGTTTCGACCCAGTCGAGCTCTTTCGCACAGCATCGCCACATTACTATGCGAAAAATTCGACCGGGCTCGGGCGCTTCCTGGAATATCGCTCGGAACTGGTCCGCCGCCAGCAGGCCGAATGGATCGGGCAGATCGAAGCGATCCGGCGCATCAAGCCGCAGCTTGATCTCACGCTGACGCAGGTCGACGACCGCTTTGACACGACCATGCGCGAAAAGATCGGGGCGGATGTGTCGCGCGTCTTGCCGATGCTCGGGCAGCATGACTTTACGTTCCTGATCGAAGATCCGGCGACCATCTGGAACCTGGGACCGCAGCGCTATCCCCAAATCGCCGCGCGCTACAACGCGCTGACGGTAGCGCAGGAGAAGCTCGCGATCGATATCAACGTCGTGGAACGTTACCAGGATGTCTATCCCACCAAACAGCAGACCGGCGCCGAACTGTTCGAGCTGGTTCATCTAGCAGCGGCAGCATTCCCGCGAGTCGCCTTGTACTTCGAGAACTCGATCTCTCGCTTGGACTGGCCGCTGCTCGCCTGCGCCGCGTCCACTGTCGAGCGCGCTGAGCAGGTTGGGACGAAGTTCGTGGTCGAATCGCGGCGCGGGGCCTTGGTTCAATGGCGTGGCTCGGCGACGGTGGATGGAAAGCTGTGGCCGGGCGGCGATGGGTCGTCGGTCCGGCTTCCGGGGGGATTGCACTCGATTGAGCCAGCGACTCAGCAGCCCGTTATCCGATTGCTCGATTTCAACGGTGAATTGAAATCGGCTCGCGTGCTGCCGGATGGAGTGGAGTTCGCGTATCAAAGCAATTCTCGGGCGTTGGTGCGATTGGCGGGTCTGCCTCGGCGTGTGGAGATCGATGGGGCGGAAAGCCGTCCGCAGACGGTTGGGAATGTTCTCATCCTGCCGCGTGGGCAGCATCTGGCGGTTGTCGCCGAGTGAGTCAATCTCCGAGTTCTGCGCAGGGCAGTTAGCGACAGAGCGGTCCTGGGTCGGCTCGGCCCTTGGGGCGGAAACTGCGAGCAACGGATTCAATCAATGTGGCGTCCTCAGGTTTGGTGGAGTCGAGAAAAAAATTGGCGCACCCAGAATCCGGAAAAGTAACCGCCACAAGAACCGAAGGTACGCCCATTCCGTTTGGCCTGTCTGTTTTCGCGATCCACACACGCGCGCCTTCCACAACCCTTTCTTCGAAGAAGAATGCTGTTCTACGCGATGCGTATGCACCTGCATAGCCGCCGATATCATGGCGAATGACGAGTTTTCCATCTGCTGAAGTGAAGTGTCCCTCGAACGTGTCCGACGGGGTTCTTCGATACTTGAAGCCACCAGGCAGAGTAACTTCTCCATTTTCCCATCTAAACAAGCCCAATTTGGAGTTCCAGCTCCCGAGTGAAGGACGCTGACCGCAAGACGCTCCAACGAGAGCACAAGCAATCAAGAGGCAAGTCTGGATTCGCATGGACTCTCTAGTTACCAAATCGTAGAAGCCATGAATCGATCACCCTGCTTAGACACCAGAACAATCCGGGGAGTTCCGCCGCTGAAACCAGCTCGTTACGGGCCCCCTGAGCGACTGGGTCGCCAAACCGCACTGCCTAGAATCGTCAACTCCTGCCCAAATAAAAGAACCGCGCGATGAACAGAGCCGCGAGTCCGTAAACTAACCAGTGCGTATCTCGAAACTCGCCTCGCAAAATCCGCAGTAGCGCATACGCCGTGAAACCGAACGCGAGGCCGTTGGCGATACTGAACGTCAAGGGGATCGTGATCAACGTAAGAAACGCCGGGATCGCGATTCCTGGGTCCGTCCACGCGATCTCGCCAATCTGGGACATCATCAGAGAACCCACAACGATCAGCGCAGGAGCCGTAGCCGCCGCCGGAACCGCTCCGACCACGGGCGCGATAAATAGAGCTAGAACGAACAGGATTCCGGTGACGATCGCGGTGACTCCGCTGCGGCCGCCGGCTACGACTCCGGCAGCGCTTTCGATGTAGCTGACTACTGTCGAGGTTCCCGCCAGCGATCCGACGATGGTCGCGGATGCGTCGGCAAACAATATGTTCCGGATACGAGGGATGTGGTTAGTTTCGTCCAAGAGCCCGGCTTTCTTGCCCACTCCGACTAACGTGCCGACGTTGTCAAAGAGATCGACAAACAGAAAAACAAATACGATCTCGACGAACCCAATCCTCCAAGCCGCGCGGATGTCCAGCTTGCCGGCGGTCGCGGCCATGTCCGAGAAATGATACGTTCCGGGCGACCAGTGAACCAGGCCGAATGCAATACCCACGAGCGTCGTGCCGAGAATTCCGAGCAGCATCGCCGCGCGCACGCCCCAGGCGTAAAGCGCGGCCGTCAGGATTAAACCAATGACGGCCAACAGCGTATTCTTGTCGCGCAGATTGCCGAGCGTTACCAGAGTCGCGGGGCTCGCCACGATGATCCCGGCATTGCGCAGTCCGATCATGGCGATGAACAATCCGATCCCGGCGGCGACGGCCGCGTAGAGCCCGGACGGAATCGCTTCGACGATCAACTGCCGGATGCCGAGCAACGTCAGCAACAGGAATGCGACGCCAGAGAGAAATACGGCTCCAAGGGCGGCCTCCCACGAGATTCCCATTCCCTTGACCACCGTGTAAGTGAAGTAAGCGTTCAGGCCCATTCCAGGCGCGAGGGCGATCGGGTAGCGCGCGACGACGCCCATCAGGATGCTGCCGAAAGCGGCGCACAGGCACGTTGCCGCGACTACGGCCTGGAAGGGCATGCCGGTTTCGCGCAGGATCGACGGGTTCACGAAGATGATGTACGCCATGGTGACGAACGTTGTCGCACCCGCCAGAATCTCGGTGCGCCAGGACGTGCCCAGGCGTTCGAATTCGAAGTAATGCTCCAGGCGGCGGATCAGTGGTCCCGGCACGGTGCTTCAGGTTAGCAAAGTGCGGGCACGTTCGAATACGTCGCGGAGCATCGCGGCAGTCAGTTTGCCGGTAGACGTGTTCTGCTGGCTCGGATGGTAGGAACTGATCAGAATTGGTTGTCCTTCGGCGATGTGATGCTCGCGGTCATGGCCGAACGTGAATGCCGAGCGGCTGCGGATCACGCCTCGATCGCGTAGGATTCCCAGGTAAGTGTCGAAAGCAATCTTGCCCAGAGCCACAACGACGCGAAGGTCTTTCAATAAGTCGATTTCGCGTTCCAGATAGGGGCGGCAATTGCGGAATTCATCGGGGTTTGGCTTGTTATCGGGCGGCGCGCAGCGGACGGCTGCGGCGATGTAGGCTCCGTCTAGCTTCATGCCGTCGTTGCGGGAAACGCTTTCCGGCTGCGATGCGAAGCCGGTTTGATAGAGCGCGCGATAGAGAAAGTCGCCGGAGCGGTCGCCTGTGAATACGCGGCCGGTGCGATTCCCACCGTGCGCGGCGGGCGCGAGGCCGATCACCAGCAGCTTCGCTTGCGGATCGCCAAAACCGGGAACGGGTTTGCCCCAATACTCCTGATCGCGATAGGCGCGGCGTTTTACCTCCGCCACGCGGATGCAGTATTCACGAAGTCGCGTGCAGCGTTCGCAGGCGATTACTTCGCGAGTCAGAGTTTGAAGTTTGGTCAAGATATAAGGATAAAAAAAAGAGGCCTGCATCCTCCGAGAGAGCAGGCCTCAAAGCGCGCTTTCGCGCGAAACTCATTGTCCGTGAAAACTGGTTGCCGTCGATCCCGTGGCTGACAGCTTCGTCGCAATAGATTCGCTGCATCCGGGCAGACCCGTGTGATAGCCGCGATTGAACATCGCCTGGCGTTCCTCAGCGGAGCCATGCGCACGAGGTGAATCGAGCGGAGTGGTCGGCCGATCCCCGCCAAGGCTCAGTGCGAACAATCCTTCCTGTACTTCGCTCTCCTCGAAACTGGTCGAAGCTGCTGCTGCCTGGCGCATCACGACGCCGGCCAGACAATCCGCCAGATTTTCCTGATTCCGCGAGAACGCCGGATTAATACCGAGCCTTTCGGCTACGCTGTGTCCGACTTCATGCCAGAGGACCGTGATGGGGGCATAGCTGCCATCGGTCCGAAGTTCATGGCTTGTGTATTTGCCCAGCCTCGCGAAGAATTCGATGTCGTAGTAGACCGCGTTGTCCGCCCCGCAGTAGTGCGCGTTGTCGGGTTGGAGAATTCCGCAGCCGGTGTTGACCGAATGGATAAACGGGATAAGCCGGGGCGCGGAATATGGCTGGCCTGCTTGAGAAAAGATGCCCGTCCAGGTCGCGTCGACGAAGCTGGCGGCGGCGCTGACCTTATCGCTCATCGCCGTGACTTCAGATTGGTTGATTTCGACGCCCTCGCCGTGGGCCGTCGATTCGACCAATGCGGCCGAAATCACTACCAGCGCTGCTCGAATCGCGAATTGGAGTATTTTATCCATCTTGCTTACTACCGGACTTGCTTAGTGGCTTACATAAGTGATCGGCGGTTCGTAGCAGGGTAGATTAGCGGCATAATGTAATTCTTCGAAGATGAGTGCGCCCTTCACCGACGCCCAAGGCCTATTGTTTGGCCAGATGGACGCCAAGGCGCGGGAAGTAGTGGAACGGCGCTTCGGAGTGAAACTCGATTCCGATCAGTCAAGTGAACGCCACCAGGCGGCCTGGGACGTGTATCAAAACGCGTCCGTGAAGGTGATCAAAGCGATCACAGGCGGCTCGCGGATTGACGATCCTAACGGTTACGCCGCTACCATCGCCCGCAATTCCTGCCGCGATTATTGGCGCATTCACAATCCAGGTTGGGCGGATCTCAAAGGTCGCCTGAGCCGCTTCTTCCGGAAGCAGCCTTCCTACGCGTTATGGGAGATCGACGCGCAAAGTGGGTGGATCTGTGGTCCATCGCATTGGAAAGACAAGCCGTTGGCGGAAGGAAGCCGGGTCAGCGCCCTGGTTGACCAGCCGCGGCGAATCCTCTCAAACGCCCTTCCCAAGTTAGAAATGATGGAGCAGCTCGACGCCGCGGCATGGGATCGTCTGCTTCAAGGATTTTTCGAGTATCTCGGTGGTCCGGTCCGGCTGGATGAGCTGGTGTCGATCGCAGGAGTGCTCTTCGGCGTAAAAGGTTCCAGGGAAATGGCTTTCGATGAACTGGCTCCTGGCGACGATGGACGCCCGTGGGACCCGGCGGCTCCTTCCCGGCCTCCGGATGTTGCGATGGCGATCCGCCAGCAGCTTGTTAAGCTGTGGACCGAATTGCGATCCATGCCCAAGCGCTGGGTAATTCCCTTCCTATTGAATCCGCCGGTAATGAAAGGAGGACAGGGACGGAAACCCCGGGGCGAAGCTCTGGACGACGGCCCGGATCGCGGCGAGATCGCCGTATTCACGTCCAACGGGATCGCTACGGTTGCGGAAATGGAAGATCTGATTGGACTTACCGAGCCTCATTACGCGCTCCTCTGGGTCGAGTTGCAGGTGGTCGCACGCGGTGGGCCGCCGCTCGATGCATTGCCCGATCCGCATCTCAAATTTGCAGTGATCTGGAATCTGCTGCCACTCGACGACGGGGTGATTGCGAAGATCATGGGGCTCGAGTCGGGGCAGAAGGTCATTAATTTGAGGATGGTAGCGAAGAATCACCTGTGCAAAGCGCTGGTCGACACGGGAATCCCGGAAAAAAGAGGCAGGAGCCACTAATATGACCGGTCATGCCGCGCCGTCTTTGGGTGGAGGCGAACATGTCGACGCATCTTAGCCGCGAACAACTCATGAAGTACAGGAATCGCGCGCTTTTGCCGGGCGAGTTGGTCGCCATCGACGGGCACCTGGGCAAATGCCAGGATTGCCGCCGTGAGCTTGCCGATCTGGCTTTGTCTTCTTCTACTTTTACGTCCGCGATTCGCGAAGCCCAGTCTGAGCACATCACCTACGAGCAGATGGATGCCTGGGTGGATAACGAAATGGATCAGACCGAACGGGAACTGGTTCTGTCTCACATCGGGTTGTGCAAGCCTTGTGCGCGGCAGTTGAAGGCATATGAGTCATATGCCCCGGTTATGAGCGCACCTATAGTGGTGCAGCCCGCGCAGCCGATTTCCCTGGGCGATAAGATCCGCGCCTGGTTCCAGGCTCCGCAACTGGCTATGGCTGCGGCGGCAGTGCTGGCGATCGCGATTCTCGGTCCGATGATCCTGCGCGACTCGTCGCGCGGGTTGGGACGGGACATCGCCCAATTCGATTCGCTGCCGATTTCGGTGCGTAGCGAGGCGAAGCAGGTGGTAAACGCGAATAACGCCGAGCGTCCGGCGTCGCTCGAAGGCCTGGCTCCGAATACGGACCCGAGTCTGCAATATCCCGTGTCCGAAGTAGTTGAGGAGCGGCAACCGATTCTGCGCTGGAAGGCATTTGGCGGATCTTACGTGGTCACTCTGTACGATGCTTCACATCGCGAGGTCGCGCAGAGCGGCATGTTGAACGACACGCATTGGCTGGCGCCGGTTCCGCTTGCGCGCGGCGAGAAGTACACGTGGGAAGTCGGCTCTGGGGCGGAAACGCGGTCGGCGGCGTTCCGCGTTTTGGGCGATGCGGATGAAGCGAAACTGGCGGAAGTCCGCGCTTCTAATGTTGGTCCGCTGGCGCTGGGTGCCGTGGCACAGCAGTTCGGACTGCTATCGCTGGCACAGCGCGAGTTCGAGACGCTGGCGAAGGAAAAGCCGAAATCGCCGGACGCGGTGAAGTTGCTGGATCGCGTGATTGAGATGCGGGGACGTTAAACAAACGTTCTGGCCGCAGATGCACGCGGATTCACGCGAATTCACGCGAATCAAAACTAATCTTTTTTGAGTAATTGGAAGATGTTGCTGTAGTCGTCCGTCCACAGGCGACGGCCGGGTTGGGCATGGATCGGACGGGCGATTTGATCGAGTTGAGGATGGCGCAGGCGCTGCGGGTCTCGCGACATGAGCGCCCAGATTGCCTCCGACCGGTCGATTTTCGGATCGCCGGGCGTGTGGACCAGCAACGCGTCGAGCCCGGCATTCTGTGCGAGTCCGGCGACCGGCGATTCCAGATCCAGGACCGAATTGGATATGTGCATCGCAAGAATACCATCCGGGTTCAGATGGCGGAGGTAGATTTGAACCGCCTCGCGCGTCAGCAGATGAGTCGGAATCGAATCGCCCGAGAAGGCGTCGAGAACTAGCACGTCGTAGACGTGCGGGTCTTCCGCAAGCGCGAGGCGGCCGTCTCCTTCGACGATCTCAACCTCGGGCGCATGGACATAAGTAAATTCTCGGCGGGCGAGATCGATCACTTGCGGATTCAGCTCGTAGAAAATGAAATGGTCGCCCGGTTTCGCATAGGCCGCGAGAGTGCCCGCTCCGAGGCCGATCAACGCGACCGATTCGGGTCCGCGCCGTAGCGCTTCAAGCGCGAACCACGCGCCGGTTCCCGGAGCGTAGTACGTCGTCGCCTGCTTTGAGCGGACCGCGTCCTGAAATTGCGTTCCGTGCGCGATGGTGCCATGCACCATGACACGGCTCGGCGAACCGTCGGCCGTCTGCTGATCGACTATGCGTAAAGCACCGTAGAAATTTCGCATGGCTACACGGGTCCCGGAAGAGAACGTCCGGATTTGCGCCATCGCGAAGACGAGTACAGCGATGCTGGTCCCGGCCCACACGACATCGAGATACCAACGGCGCCGGTAGTACAGGAATTGCAGACATATCGCACTCGCGGTGAGTAGCAGCGGCAGTTCGAAGACTCCGGAAAGGAGCGCGGGCGCCACAAGAACGATGACTAATCCGCCGATCGCCCCGCCTAAAGCGACCATCAGGTAAAAAGATGTGGATTGGTTCGAAGCGGGCTTGCGATGGACCAGCTCGCCATGAAAAGTCATGCACGCGATGAAGAGTCCTGCGGTGAATAATGGAACCATGAATCGCGGATTCGTGCTGAAGATTCCGTGCAGCGACGCGTAAGCCATGCCTGCGAGCGCCGGCGGCGTCAGCCACAAAAAACAGCGATGGCGACGCGGGCTGTCGTAATCGAAGCAGAGGATTAAAGAGAGAAGATACGCCGCCAGCGGCACCACCCAGAGAAACGGGATCGCCGCGACATTCTGGCAGAGGTGATTTGTCGTTGCAAGCAACAGCGCGCTCGGTATCGCGGCGAGCGTGATCCAGAGGAGCTTGGTTGGCAGAGGAACCCCGCGTGCCTCACAATTCATCTTCGGCGAATTTTCACGGCTGGCGAAAAATGCGGCCGTGCCGCATAGTGCGGCGAATATCAGGAATCCAACGGACCAAGAGTTGATCTGTCCGCGCGCGGTTAGGTACGGCTCGATCAACGTGGGGTATGAAATCAGCGCGAGCAGGGAGGCGAGATTAGATAGCGCGTAAAGGCGATACGGCGCCGTCCCTCGAGCGCGTGCATACCACGTTTGGATCAGCGGGCTTGTCGAGGAAAGCAGCAGGTACGGCGCGCCGATCGATACGGCGAGAATCAGAATGATGCGAGCCGCCGGGGCTTGTGCGGCGGCAACCGACGGATTCAGACGAATGGGAAGAAACAGCACACATGCCGCGAGCAGCGCGGCGTGGAGCCAGCCTTGGGTTCGTGGATTGAGGCGGCGCGAAGTCCAGTCCGCGTATGCGTAACCGGCGAGCAGGCAGGCTTGAAAGAACAGCATGCACGCCGACCATACTGCGGCTGACCCTCCGAACCACGGAAGAATCAGGCGTCCCATCAGAGGCTGAAGTGAGAAGAGAAGGAAGGCGCTGGCGAAAACCGTGGCGCAGTGGAGAATCGAAATCCAGCCAGGTTGCGGGCGGGCCTGCGGGTTTGCGTCCACCTGGGATGGGGTGATCTCGGCGACGGCCATTCCCTGGAATTATCGACATTTAGGACAGCTTGCGATAGAGCGCGGCCAGGTCGGCCAGACTCATCTGTTCCGCGCGCAGACGCGCCTCCGGGAGGCTGTCTACGCGTTCGTGTCCGTAGACCGGCGCCAGGTTATTTCGAAGCGTCTTTCGTTTCTGGCGGAAGCACGCGCTTGCGAAACGGAGAAATGCCGAGGAGTCGCCGATTTGCAGATCCGAGAAGGCGTCCCGGGGTTCCAGGCGAATGACGGCGCTATCCACTTTAGGCGGCGGGCGGAACGCAGTGCGTGACACCGGGAACAGAATTTCCGGGCGCGCAAAGAGTTGAGTCTGGACGCTGAGATAGCCGAAATCACGGGTGCCCGGCGAGGCGGCCAGGCGGTCGGCCACTTCGGACTGGACCAGAAAGACAGCGCGCGTCCACTGGCCTGAGATTTGGAACAATCGCTCCAGAATCGGAGAGGTGATGTAATACGGCAGGTTACCCGCAACGACCGCCGGTCCCCAGGCGACGAGATCGGTTTTCAGGACGTCGCCTTCCACCAGAATCAAGCGGCCCTCCGCTATCGGATCGGCGAACTTCTGGCGCAGGTAGTGGACCAGATAGGGATCCACTTCGATCGCGACGACCTTCGCCGCAAGAGCGAGAAGCGGCTCGGTGAGCGCTCCTTTGCCGGGGCCGATTTCGATGACTAAGGGGACACCGCTGCCACAAGCTGCGGAGGCGATGTGATCCAGAATCGATTTTCGCGCGAGAAAATGCTGCCCGAGGCGGCGAGCCACTCTTGAGGTTAGCTTAGCCCTTAACGTCGATGTGACTGGCGCTTAACGACAGCCGCATCCTGCCTTCCACGGGTTGCCCGAAGGAAGTGGCGGGATTGAATTCGATCAGCAGCAGCATGCCTTCTATCCGGCGCCGCATGGCTTCGTCCTTGGTGACGTTTCCGCTGACGATCGAATAGTCGATCATGCGGCCCTGACCGTCGATGGTGACGTCCACGATCACATCATCGGTTCTTTCCGCGATCGGCGCGGTCTTCCGGATGCTGGCTTCGGTGGCGAGCGCCGTGGGCACATCGGTACTCGACGCCCGAACCGTGTACGCCGGACCCAGCCACATGCTGAAGAGGATGACTGCGGAGAAAACACCACCCGCAAACGGCAGCGCGAGTGGACGCATCAAATTGTCGAAGAACAGGCTGAGGCGATCGGAGAACGCATCGCTCGGCCAGTAGACGCGGCGCCTATGTTCGCGCGATGCGAGTACTCGCAACGCACTGTTCAAGCCAGGGGGCGGCATGCGGCGCGGCAGGTTCCGCAGAGCGCGGGTCAAGGCATCATCCTTTGCTACGGAGTCCTTTCCTACGTTTAACAGAGCGTCTTTGGACACGTGACTTTCTTTGGACACTTGACTGGACACTTCACTAAAGTTGCGTCTCATACCGCCGAATCACTCTCTTCATTTGTACCTGGGCTGTCTGCCGGTTCATTCCGCGAGTTGAGGCGACCAGGCCGGAGCCGAACTACCTTCCAGTTGATCCGCCAGATGTTTACGAAGCGCTTCCCGCCCTCGCAGGATACGCGACTTTACGGTTCCAAGAGAGATATCGAGAATTTCCGAAATCTCTTCATAGCTCAATCCCTCAATTTCCCGCAGCACCAGCGCCGCCCGGAACTTCGGATTCACTTTCGCTAACGCCGCCTCGATCAGATCGTGCGTTTCGTGAGTGAGCGCGGTTTCGTAAGGCGACTGGCCGGGATCGGGCAGCCAATCCTGATATCCGCGCGTTTCGCCGGGTTCCGCCTCCAGCCCTACTTCGTTCCGCCGATGGCGGCTGAACCAGCGGCGATGATTGCGCGCTTCATTCACCGCGATCCGGTAAATCCACGTCTTTAGGGAACTATCGCGCCGGAAGGAGGCTATGTTCCGGAAAACCTTAAGAAACACTTCCTGCACTACATCTGCGGCATCGGCGGGATCATCCATCACGCGGCTGACGAGGTTAAACACCGGTTGCTCAAACTTATCGATCAGCTTCTCGTAGGCGGCGCCGTCGCCGGCACGCAAATCGTAGATAAGCGCGGATTCGTTGTCGCGGATGACTTCGCCGATGACCCCGCCCATAACTTCAGGGACGACGGGGCAAACCATCGTCTCGGGGCCGGCCGGCGCCGGGCTTTGGACGTTTAAATGAAAACCAACGGTAGTATCCGCCAAAAACGGCCTCTTCGCTTAATTCTACCGCCTCAACATCCTGATAGACACCGTTGGGACGGCTGGGGTTCCAGGATTCCGGCTCTAGTACCGAAAACAGGCCCGGGGCCCGTGCCGCTCTTCTTAACGATCTTCGTGGCCGACGGTGGGCTTGTGCTGATTCCTGGGGTGCTGAAGGGCACGGACGTGGGCGGCTTTGGCCATCGCCCGGCGGGCGGAAACTGCGGCCGCCGCTGAGCTTCCGCTACAGCTTGTAGCGCCGCTGTTATCGATCTGAATCGCCACGGCGCCTACCGTCACGTTGCCCACCGCGATGGAGAAAACGTTATAGCCGTCCTGATCGGCGCGGCCCGTGGTGATCTGCGCTTCAAACGTTCCCGCGATATCGCCA
>DATGGL010000298.1:0-2985 GCA_035308605.1 Bryobacteraceae bacterium | reverse complement strand
GGACCTGTTTGCAGTTCTGTTTGGCGGCGCGACGGCGTTGCTGCCGATCTTTGCGGTCGACATCCTGCACACGGGAGCCCATGGGCTGGGCTGGCTGCGCGCGGCGCCGGCGCTGGGCGCGGTTTCGATGGCGATCCTGCTTTCGCACTCGAGAAAAATACTTCACGCGGGACGAACGCTTCTGTGGGCAGTGGCCGGATTTGGTGGGGCAATCATTGTATTCGGGTTATCGCGCTCCCTGTGGCTCTCATTTGCGATGCTTCTGCTGACCGGCGCGTTCGATAACATCAGCGTGGTGCTGCGGCAATCGCTGGTGCAGACGCGCACCCCAGATCATCTGAAAGGGCGCGTGCTTGCCGTGCAGAACATTTTTATCAGTTGCTCGAACCAGTTGGGCGCGGTGGAATCCGGCTGGACGGCGGCGTGGTTCGGGCCAATCGCGAGCGTGATTGGCGGAGGGATGGCGACCATCGCCATCGTCAGCGGATTCGCCAGCCGGTCAGCGGCTCTGCGAAAGTGGACCCAATGAATTTTACAGCGCCCGGGCGGCGAGTTTCGCAAGTCGAAGGGCTGCGCCTCCGTTTTGTTCGGTAACGACTACCGCGGATGACGCGGCGGTCCGGAACGCGGCCAGGTGCTCGTTCTGGCGATCGCCGGCGTTGGCAGGTTCGGTTATCGGCTCTTGCTCGCGATGGCGGAGAAAGAGCGAAAATTCCTGCGCGCCATCCGAATAGACCAGGTGCAGATAAAGATTCCCATTCAAGCGGCAGAGCTTGGCGCGCTCCAGCCGGTAGCCGCCGGCCTCCGGCGCGCGGATGCCGGACGGGGAGACGCCTTGGCCCTGGGCGATTGCGTCAATGGCAGACTGATCGGAAGTCCAGCGGCGCGCTTGTTGCTCGACGACCTCGCGGCGATGATCCTCCGCGGCGTCGGCGTACACGATGGCGCCTGGCGAAGACACCCGGAAAAAGAGCCCCGCGATTACGAGGGCAGCGGCGACGCCGGCAGCCGCCGCAATCCATCGCCAGCGTGTTGGCCTGACCAGACTTTGCCGCACGCGACGATCCAGTTCCGCGGATTCCAGAGGCTCCTCGAGGATCGCTTCACGCAGGTGAGCGTCCATAGCTTTCTGCTCGCGGAGTTCGCGGGCACACGAGGAACAAGCCTGCAGGTGCGCTTCGAATTCGACGCCGCGCGCGGAGTCCAGCTCTCCGCTCAGAAAGAGAGGCGACAGCGCGATCGCTTCTTTACAAGTCATGATGCTTCCTTGGCAGAACACTTCAGCGTCAACTGGTTACGCATAGCCTCCCTCGCACGCGCGAGGCGCGACATTACAGTCCCAATGGGCACCGAGAGAATATCGGCTATCTCACGGCACGTAAGCCCTTCCACAACGCCGAGCAACAAAACGGTCCTCTGCTCCACGCCGAGCTCGTCGAGGGCCTGCGAAATCTCGGCTACCGCGTGGGCACGCGAATCGGTTCGAAGCTCCTGCGCTTCGAGCGGAACAGTGGCCGGAGCTGAACGAAGCTTGCGGCCTTGCGCATGGAAGGCGTTGAACAGGATCCGAAACAGCCACGCGCGAACGTTCGTGTCCCGCTGAAACTGATGAAATCCTCGCCAGGCCAAGAACATCGTTTCCTGAACGAGGTCCTCGGCCGCGGCGGGGTCGGAAACCAAGCGGCGAGCTACGCGGAGCAGACTCCGCGTGTGCGGCATCGCGATCTGTTCGAACTCGTTCTGCCGGGTCGACACTGATTCAATGCTAACGCCTTACTCGCCGGCGCCTTTTTGCAGATCGCCCAGCGCGGCCAGAACTTCGGCGCTATGGGGCGTCGGATTTACCTTCAGAAACACCTTGCGAACCGTGCCCTTGGGGTCGATCACGAAGGTATTGCGCGCCGCCAGCGTCATCCCTTTCATCTCCATTACGGATCCGTACTTGGCGACCACTTCCTTCGAATCGTCGGCCAATAGTTTGAAGGTCAGGCTGTCCTTCGCGCAGAACTGCTGATGGGATTCGACCGTGTCCACGCTGACGCCCAGGATGACGGCTTTCTTCTGGTCATACTGCGCCAGATCGCGCTGGAAGCCGTGCGCTTCAATCGTGCAACCGGTTGTCATATCTTTCGGATAGAAGTACAACACGACCCACTTGCCCTTATAGTCGTGCAGACTGATCGGAGTGCCTTCCTGCGACTTCAGGGTAAAATCGGGGGCCTTGCTTCCCTCGGCCGGTGGATCGCCGGCTTGAATCATCGAAGCAGCAACGAGCGCTGCAGCAAACAACAGTCTTTTCATGAGTAGATTTCTCCTTCATGAACTAGAACGCATCGGACCCTGAGATTCATCCCTCAAACAATCGATGGTTTTCGACGCATCCCGATGGTTGCGCCTTCAAAAGCGTGCGCTAATTGCAGAACACTGAACTCCTCGCGATGGCGGCCGACAATCTGTAATCCGACGGGCAAGCCTTCGGGTGTGTAGCCGCAGGGCATTGAGATAGACGGGTTCTCGACAATCGAGATGTAGTAGCAGGACTTCATCCAGTCGATGTAAGTGTCCATCTTTACGCCTGCGATCTCCGTGACATATGGCTGATTTACGTCGAACGGCGGCACTTGTGTCGTGGGCAGAATGAAGTACTCATACTTCTCTTGAAAGATCCGCATGTTGTTCCACGCCTGGGTATGGAGCGTTTCGGCGCGCGCCAGGTCGGCGGCGGTCAGCTTTGAACCGCGCTCGATTTCCCACAGGATCGTGTCTTTGATCTGGCCTGGATGGGTCCGCGCGAGTTCCCCATAGCCCGCAACGTAGCCCCAGGCTCGAAGTGAGTTGAAGGCTTCGTCGGCGCCCGCGAAGTTGGGTTCCGCCTCTTCAACGATGCAGCCCAGGCTTTCGAAAGTCTTGCGCTGGGCGTTGACAGCGGCGAGAACGCGCGGATCGAAGGCAACGCCGCCGAGATTCTTGAACCACGCGACGCGA
>DATGGL010000297.1:0-13056 GCA_035308605.1 Bryobacteraceae bacterium | reverse complement strand
GGATCATCCCGTGGCAGCTACAGCGCGTGGATCCAAACACGTCGCCGTAAACGCAGCGCGCGTGCATCCGCACCAGCACGTTCTGCCGGTGCGCGACTTCGCCGAACACCAGCGCCATATGCCCCTCATTATCGAAGGTGCTCACGTACGAGATCGTTTTGAAGGACCCAAAATCAGTATGTAAACAGCCTTCTTCGCGGCGCTCGACGAAATGCTCGTTGGCCAGCCGGTAGCGGATCAACGACTCCACGGAGATCATTTTCAGTCCGTGACGGGCGCAGAATTCGACGAGTTGCGGCACGCGCGCCATGGATCCATCCGGATTCATGATTTCGCAGATGACGCCGCCGGGCTCAAATCCGCTCATCCGGGCCAGATCGACGGCCGCTTCGGTTTGTCCGGCGCGCACCAGGACTCCGCCTTCGCGAGCGCGCAAGGGAAACACGTGCCCTGGGCGGGCCAGATCCCGGGGACTGGCCTTGGGCGACATCGCGGCCAGAATGGTATGCGCGCGATCGCCCGCCGAAATTCCTGTGGAGACGCCTTCGGACGCATCGATCGACTCGCAGAATGCAGTGCCGAAGCGCGATGTATTCATTGGCGATATCAGCGGCAGGTGAAGCGCGTCGCACCGCTCCGGCGCGAGGGCCAGGCAGATCAGGCCGCGGCCGTGGGTCGCCATGAAGTTAATGGCTTCAGGCGTAATGCACTGCGCGGCCATGGTTAGGTCGCCCTCGTTCTCCCGATCCTCGTCGTCGACCACCACCAGCATCTTGCCGGCGCGGAAATCGTCGAGGGCTTCCGGAATCGTGGCAAAGGACATCTAATATCAGGGTAACCGTTTAGGGGCTATGCGGGGTCGGCTCGGCGAACGAAGGGAGATGTTCCTATAACCCCAGGCGTTTGTCCAGATCTGCCGTGATCTGCGCCAGGCGCTGCGGATTGCGGATCAGATTTCCGACGCCGTCCTTGGCGTAGTTCTCGTACAGCAACTCCACCGCGGCCAGGGACAACGCATAGGCCGCGTTGGCGTGCTGGCTGTCGAGCCGCGACCAATCCTGTCCCAGATTCTCCAAGCGCGGCAATTGTTTTCCCTGCATCAACTCCGCGATTTTTTGCCGCATTGCCGGCGGCAGCGTGTCGCCGGAAAGTTTCTGCGCCAAACCTTCCTGCAGCCATGCGGGCCAGCGTCCGAGCATCGAGAGACACGCATGCGTGGTCTCGTGCGCCAGCGTTCGCCTCATCGAAGCGTCCATTCCCTGCCCTTCGAGGACCGGCACACGGATACGGCCGTCATACTGGCCCGCGCTCCACTCTGCCGCATCGGTAGATTTTCGATAAGCATCGCGCGTCTGCACGATCGCGACTAGGCGCTCCTGGGCGTTGCAGCCCAGTTCAGCCGAAATCCGCGCATACTCGTCATCCAGAGCCCCTAGCATCTGGCGCGCCGTATCCACCGGCACCGCGACGCCGTCGTACCGCAGCGCCACCCGCATCCCGATAAGTTTTTCGCCGCTCTGATCGCCCTTGGTCTCACGCTCTACGCGGTGGTAAATCCTTTCGAGATCTGGGTTCGGCTGCATATCCAGCGCCGTTTTCCAGTATTCGAGGGCGAGCTTGCTATCGTCCGCTCTCCACGCCGCGACTCCGGCCAGGGCAAGCAATGACGGATTCTGTTTCTTGCGCAACTCCGGCTGCAGAATTTCGAGCGCTCTAGCCGGCTGGCTGGTTTCGATCAAGCGCGAAGCCTCGCCGATGGCGCCTTGTCCGGTCACGCTGAGCGCCAAGGCCGGGAGCTGCGCCGACGACCGGATCGCGCTGACAACCTGTTTGGTTTCCTGAGCCGTCTCGAGCCAGGCGGCGCTTTTCCTTGCGTTATCGAATTCTTCAAGCCCATTGATCGCGGTCGCGGGGAGGTAACCCTCGACAGTCTTGTCGGCGAGTTGTACAGAGACTTTGTAGCAGGGAACGCTCTCGCCAGACATGGCGAATCGAATGGTGACCGGAGCGCTGGCGGCCAGTGTGGCGACGACGTCAGATTCGGCATCGCAGCCCGAACGCAGCGGCGTGCGGTCGTCCTTAATGGAGAGAGCCAAAAACAAAAGGAGCAGCGCGCCCATTCCTAAAGAATCGGGCGAACGGGTGCGGAAGAGACTCGGGAAAACACCCTAGGGCTTGTTAATACAAAACGAAACGGCTTTCCGATGTTTAACTGCGCGCCAAGATCTTTCCCTCAACCGCATTATCTCGAGTTCCTTCAAGCTGTGCTTTTGCGAGAGTCGCGCCTTTAGATAGGCCTCAACGGCATGATGTAACAGGTTTCCACAAACGGGCGAAAGGCGAGCGAGTACCGCTGATCTGCCAACGACATAATACTGAATACCAAGCCTCAAGAACTGGATCTCTATATCCCGAGTCATCCGCGGCTCCCCCGCGACGCTAGAACGAAGCCTCACCCAGTGTCAGATTGTGCTCCTGACTCTTTACCGTGGCTCTGGCTTCGCGCAGGAACAGCCCGAGAAACAGCAATTCGACAACAGGCATCGCCAAACTCGACGGCAACCCACCCAACAAACACAAATACACGGGAGGGGTGAGAATCAACGCTGCCGCCGTCCGTAGCGCCTTGTCGGCCGTGTTCCTCATTACCAGCACGAATGCCGGGACCAGCAATAGCGCGTCCGAAGGAGTCGCGTGATAGCTGATCAAAAGGCTCCCGACCAGCGATAAGGCAATCGCCAGTTCCGGAGTCCGCGCTCGCGCCGAGAGGAAGGTCACCGCGCCGGCGATCACCAGGCCGGAAAGCACTATGCCCGGGAGGCCGTCCGTTCCTGTCGCGTGCAGCAGTGGACGCAGGTTCGGAGCGATCTCGACCGACGAATTCGTGATCGGATTCGCAAGTAACGCTCGATACGCCAAAGGCCAGCGCCAGCCGGCGGCCAGGAAACTGATCGCCGCCAAGACGGCGCCTCCGAAAGCTCCGCCCGCCAGCACTCGCCACTTTCCTCGCACCAGGAGCGCGATCGGCAATAGCAGCAGCAGGTGGAATTTGATGGCACACAGGGAAAGTAATACGCCGGCCGCAACGTCGCGGTCTTTGCGCATCAAAAGGATCGCGCCACCTACCAGAAAGACGACCAGCGTAATATCCTGCCCATTGAGCAGCGCCATCACAGCGGGTAACGATAGACCCACAAACAGAGCCAGTTCTGGAACCTCGCGCCGGAAGAGCGCGACGAAGCCGATGAGGGCAGCAAGGCTGATCAGTTCAAAGACAACATACGCCGTCTGATAAGGCATGTGCGCCAGAGGTCGTAGAAATGCCGCGTAAAACGGCGGGCGCGTATAATTTACGCCTTCGAGCGCCATGCCGGTCGCCTTAAGGGTCACCTGCTGATTTGCCGCAATGTCGTAGAGTTGTGGGGAACCGACCAGCGTTGCGCCCGCATAGAGCTGCATGAAATCGTTGAGGCCATGCAGTGCCCGGTCTCGTTGCATGTACCCGAACCCGGCCAGCAAGACGGCCCCGAGCGCCGCTGCCATCCAGATCGGCCCTTTGTCTTTGCCCGCGTCCATCACTGCTCCGCGATCCGGTAAACGGTCCCCGCGCCGCTCGAAAATACGGGCATCAGGGCGCGGTTCGTGCGCATCGCCTGCTCCACCTGTGCGATATCCTCATCCCCGGTCCAACGCGATAAATCGTCCGACGTCGAGTAAATATACGTGGCCCCCACACGCCGGGAGTATTCGGCCGATCCACGAAACGCATCGACAATCGCGGTGTGATCGGACGCATACCAGGAGCGCGGCATCAGCGGCACTTCTTTTCCGCGGCGGCCGGAGTAAAGATACAGCAAAGGATCGTCGGACGAAACGATAATCGCGGAATCGGGTGTATTCCGCGAGATCCACTGATACGCCGCCCGCAGATCGACTAATTTGCTCCGATACTGCGCCTCGGATTCGTCGAGGAAATGGACGGTCACGTAGAGCTGGAGGGCAAATCCCGCGAAAAGGACCAGCCCGACGACCGATCCAAACACCGCTGCGACGGCGCGCTGTCCGAAATCCGGGTGCTGGAATCCCGCGCGTAGCATCGTCCAAAGATGCTCGACTTCGGTCACCAGACCGGCCACCAGCAGCGGGAAAAGCGGCAACACGAATCGCTCATTTGGAGGAAAGTGCCAGACGATCAACATGGCTGCGGAAACCAGCGCAAACAGAGCATAGGGAACGGTGATTCCGCGGCGCGCGAGTCTGACCACACCCGAAATCATCGCCACCGCGATCACCTGCGTCAGGATCTTCACGGGCCCCAGAGCAACGATCTTTGGCAGAATCAGCGATCCCATTCCGTACAGCAGCTCGTCCACGTTCTTCCACAGCACGACGCCGATGTTGTCCCATCCGACGTTTAAGAACTGATAACGCACATAATCGACGTAATAGATCACGCCCGGGTCGGATGAGGCGAGCATATGCATCCGTGTCCATACCGACCACGCCACAACGAAGGGAAGCATTCCGCCGGCAAACCAGGCCGCCGGCTTCATCTGGCGACGCCACACGTACCAAGCCGGCATCGAGATCAGCAGCGCGATTCCCGCGGTCCTTGAAAGATACGCGCATCCGGCGAGGATACCCGCGGCCAGCGCCCACTTCGGCCCTTCGCGCCGCGCGGCAAGGAACGCCGCTATCAAGAGACACGTAAACGGAATCTCAGAGAACAGCCGGCATCCGAACAAAATCACGTAAGGATTCACGGCCAGCAGTCCGGCAAGCAGCCAGGACCGCCTCTCTTCGAAACCTTCGCGTCGATAAAGAACCCAGCACAACGCGATGCAGACAGCATAGATCACCCAGCTCATCGCGCCAGCAAGCGGCAGGTTTCCAGGGAAGTCAGGATTCACCTTCCAGATAAGCGACAGCAGCGCCGGATACAAAGGCGGATATTTAGTCTGATATGGATTCTCAGGCAAGCTCGGAATCCGGTAGCCGGCTCCGCTCGCCAGGCTCCTGGCGGACGAAAACAGCAGCCCGTCATCGTGGAGGCGCGCGAAATCCGGCATATCGCGATTGCTCCAGGCGAAGTGCGCCGACGGGATCATTAACAATGTGAAGATCACCAGGCGCAGGATCCAACCCGAAGCGGGCTTGTGCGCTACGCTGGGAGCCTCGGCGGCGGGCGCGGAATGGACCACGGAAGACATTGTATCGTCAAGCTTTACATCGGTTTACGTCGCGGCAAACTTCACGGCCTCATGCCGGACAAGCCCGGGATAATCCAATGTCACGGATTTATTAAAATTTAGTCGTTTTACCCCGGTTGAAGCCTATTTTGGGCCGGTAGTATGCCCTCCGACACAGTACTCTTAGGCAAGCAAAAGCGGGTCGCTTGGACTAATTAAATCAATGAAGTCCGGGCGTAGTCGGTACTTTGGTCCCTTCGAAATCCCATAATGGCCACAAGGGGTACTGGCACTACTCCTAGGGCCTGCAAGTGCCTCATAAATCAGGCGCCTGAGAGTTTTCCAGGGTCCCATTAGGCATTAAGCCTGATTCTTTTGAAAACCTGCCGATGATACTTTTAGACAACGACAGGGACCTGTCGGGCACCGTAGGGAGAGGAGATACAAGGAGACATGAAGAATTTCATTCTGAAGCTTAAGATTTTGAAGGACACGCGTGGTCAGGACCTCATCGAATATGCTTTGATGGCGGGTTTCGTGGCCGTTGCCGCCGGCGCGATTATGCCGGGCGTTGCGACCAGCATCAGCACGATCTTTTCGAAGATCGCGTCGGTTATGTCGAACGCTGCCACCCAGGGTAGCTAAACCTCAACCGCAGCGGAAACGCTGCTTAACCAAAAAGATTCTCGCGGGGGGCGGGTTACAGCCCGTCTTCCCGCGATATTCTTTTTTTTGGCCATTCGTCGTTCTGTTTAGTGCGCGACGGCCGCGCCTTCCAGCAGCCCCACCAGATTGCCATCGCCGTTGAAGTCCATTTCTTCGGCTTCCCCAACGATCTCCAAATTAGGATTCGCCGTGATCTGCGCACGCAGATTCTCGCTTAGCCGCATGGTGCCGATTTCGAGGGAGTTGGCGAACCAGCCGATGGTTACATCCTTCTGATCCAGACATCCGACGGTCGGCCAGATCTTATCCAGGCATTGGCGATCGGTGGAAAAGTGGATGGGCGTGCGAATGGCGGCTGGCGTGGATGCGGTCAGCGAGTTGATCTGCGTGGGGTTCCAGTCGATCACTTCGAGCAGACGGTCATGGATTACGTCCGCCATCCCGAGGCCGACGGCGTTGCCGTAGCTATGATCGTTCAGCCCGCGAATGAAGATTCGGTCGATCTTCGGAGCGGTGTCCCAGGGATTGTACTCCCCGTTCACGCCGCGATTCACAACTTTGGTATCCATCCCAGCGCCTGAAAACGTCTTGCCGATTTCGTCCAGGATCAGGATATTGAGCGGCATTGGAATGCGGCCCATCCACGATTTCACCAACGCCAGCAGCTCTTCTTCCTTACGCTCCATATCGGCCACCGGAACGGCCGTGAGCTGCGCGGTCTTGTGATTCGCGTCCTCCAAAATAGCCAACCCGCCGAGAATTTTGCCACTTTTCAGAACCTGACGGCCTATAGTTCGGATCACGTGCTCCAGGCCGAGCCGGTACGCATAGGTGTGATACCGCTGCGCGCCAGCGAACTTGCCCAGCCCGATCGCCATCATCTTAAACAGCCCGCTTTCGATCTTGCCGGCGAAATCGGTATGCCATTTCACGCGCCCAACCAGGAACACGCCGTCGGCGGAGAAGGCGTTCTTGTCCATAAACGCCTCGATGCCGTCGGGAGTTGAACCGAGCGAAACGACCTCCAGGGAACTCAATACCGGGCATCCCATGGAGCGCTCTTGAATCCCATACCGGGCGAGAACATCGGCCTGGCCCTCCGCCGTGGCCGCGCCGTGGCTGCCCATGGCTGGGAACAAGAACGGCGAGAATCCGCGCGATTTCCAGAAATCGACTACCGAGCGGGCGATGGTCGCGATATTGGAAATCCCACGGCTGCCGATGCCGATCGCGATGCGCGCGCCAGGTTTCAGGTTGGACCCGAATCCGGACCCGGCCAGTTCCGCGGCGATGGCGCCGGGGATGTCGGAAATGCTGCGATCGGGAAAGTGTTGGCGAACGTTCAAGAGACGTGAAAACGGCATATATGCATAAGAATACAACCTATTGAAGCGCTCCGCGATTGCCGATGGGAGGTAGAAGGCCGTTCCATGACCGCCCGCCGCGACTCGCTCACCATTCTTATTCCGAGCCTGAACGATTGGGCCGCGCTCCAGCTTCTATTGCCGGGGATCGACCGCGTGCTCGCAACTTCCGCATGGTCCGTGTCGGTGTTGATCGTGGACGATGGTTCCACCGACGCTGTGCCCGAAGATTGGCCGGGGCAGAATTTTACGGCGATTCAGTCAATTGAAATTCTGCATCTGCGATGCAATCTGGGCCACCAGCGCGCCATCGCGCTGGGACTGTACCACGTTCACGAATTCGGAGACGCCGATGCGGTGATCGTGATGGACGGCGACGGGCAGGATCGGCCGCAGGACCTGCCGGCGCTGCTTCGGGAATTTGAAAAGGCCGGAAGACGGGACGTGATCTTCGCGGCGCGCTCCAAGCGCATGGAGAGCCTCCTGTTTCAGGGTTTCTATCGCGCCTATCAGTTGGTCCATCGGATGCTGACCGGGATCGGCGTCCGCGTCGGAAATTTCAGCGCGATTCCGCGGGGCCTGCTGGTCCGGTTGGTCGCCTCGCCGGATTTGTGGAATCACTACGCGGCCGCCGTGTTTCGCGCCCGGCTGCCGCGGCGGTTAATTCCGCTCGACCGCGGAGCCAGGCTCCAAGGCCATTCGAAGATGAATTTCGTCAGCCTGCTGACACATGGCCTCTCGGCGATTTCAGTGTTCAGCGATCAGGTGAGCGCGCGTCTGCTGACCGCGTCCGCCGCGTTTTCGGTGTTCGCGCTAGCCGCGATTTGCGCCAGCGGCGTAATTCCCGGCTGGACGCCGCAGACCACAGCATGGCTGATCGGATTGATGCTCCAGGCGCTGACCTTCGCGATCCTGTTCGCGTTTCTGATTGCCAGCCGGCGCAGTTCGGCTGGATTCATATTGCAGCGCGACGCTCCGTATTTTCTTCTCGGCAAGACCTCCATCCAGAGCAAATCGCCCGTGAGATCGGCTCGATGAACGCGGAAACCGCCCCGTTCGAATACGCCGGCACCGAGCTGCACCTGTTCGAAAAGGCCAGAAATTGGAAGAGCTACTGGCGCAATCAGGTCGCGCCCTACGTCGGCGGCGACGTGCTCGAAGTAGGGGCGGGGATCGGCGCGAATACCAAGCTCCTTGCCAGCCTGAGTCACGATCGATGGACGTCGCTCGAACCCGACACCGCTCTCGCTTCGCAGATCGAGAAACAATCCCAGCGGCACCGGATCTTAACATCCACGATCGCTGGGCTGCCGGCCGAGGAACGCTTCAACACGATTCTGTACATCGACGTCCTGGAGCATATCGAGGGCGACAGTGAGGAAATGCGGGACGCAGCCGCGCGCCTGCGGCCGGGCGGGCATCTGATCGTCCTCGCGCCAGCGCATCCTTTCTTATATACGCCATTCGACGCGGCCATCGGCCACTTCCGCCGCTATACACGGGCTTCGCTGCGCGCGGCCGCACCCAAGAGCCTTCACGCTGTGAGGATCATTTATCTGGATTGCGCTGGAATGCTGGCATCGGCGGCGAATCGGATGCTACTCAGATCCGCGATGCCCACTGAACGCCAGATCCTGACGTGGGATGGCTGGCTGGTGCCAGTGTCGCGCGTGCTCGACCCGTTGTTCGGATGGCGCATCGGGAAGAGCGTGATCGGTATCTGGCGACTTGGGAATTAACGTGAAAAAGGGAAGCGGAAGACTCGCGATCCTGGTCTTCTTTTTCGTGGTGATCGTTCTGCTCGCCTTTCACGGCAATCGAGTGGTCGCGACCAACGATGAAGGCATGATCCTGGAGCCCGCGCAGCGGATGCTCTCGGGCGCTCGGCCCTACGTGGACTTCTTCGGCTACATGAGTCCGGGAAGTTATTGGCTGCAGGCGATCGTGTTCCGCTTGTTCGGAATTTCGTTGTGGGCGGGGCGATTGATCGTCATCCTGGATTTTTCGGCGCAATGCGCCCTGGTGTTCTGGCTGGTGGCGCGGCTGGCCTCGCTGCGGCTGGCGGCGGTTACCGCATTGATATTCGCGGGGTTTCAGATCGCCGATCCGACCTTCCTAACAGCGCAGCATCGCTGGGACAGTGCGACGCTCGCGCTCGCGGGGTTGTGTGTTCTGATTCACAGTTCAGAAGGCAGCCCGGGGACCTGTCCTCCTCTGCTGATCAGCGGCGCGCTCATGGGGTTTGCGGCTTGGTGCACTCCAGCGCTGGCACTGGTCGGAGGCGCGGCAGGGATCTGGCTCCTGATCGATTCGAGCCGGAGGAAGCAACTGATTTCCTGGACGAGCGGCGTTCTGGCCGTGAGTATGGCCGCCGTGATTTGCCTGGCGATGAACGGCTGCCTGCTGGCGTTCCTGAAACAAATGACATGGCTGAAGACGAACTATTCGAGCGTCAATATCATGCCGTACGGAGCCATCGTCGGAGGCTACCAAGCGCTGTTCGCCGGCGCTTCGGGATTTGAGCTGGCGATTCGCGGAATCCTGGTGTCCTGTCTGGCGCTTCCCGCGATTCTTCCGATCGCCGGCGTGATTTTCGCCGCGATTGCGATGTGGCGCGGGAAAATACCGGCGGAGGACCGGCCCGTGTGGGCGCTCCTTTCGTTCGCCTCGATAGCTTTCACACTCACGGTCTTCCCGCGTGCGGATGTGATGCACCTGGCTTTCGTCGCCGCACTGCCCTATGTCCTGACCGCGGTCGCGATGTCGCACTTGATGCCGGCGCGAGCGGGCGGGGCGCTGGCTTGCGTGATGCTCGTCCTCGCCAGCGTGTTCGGCGCGAATTTCTTTAACGGGCTGCGCGGAACTCTGCTGGTTCCATCCCCGGTTGGCAATCTGCGTGTCGCTTCTGATGCAGTTCCCGAAGTCCAAAAGTGGGTTGCGGAAGTACATCCCGGCGACAGCATGTTTGTGTACCCATACATGCCTCTGCAATATTTCCTGACGCAGACCAGAAATCCGACGCAATTCTCTTTTCTCGCGCCCGGCATGATGACGAATCGCGAAGAATCCGTCGCACTCGCTGAGTTGCAGGCCGATCCCCCCACGTGGCTCGCCTACCTGAAATTGCCCCGCGAGGAGTTTCTGCGCGTGTTTCCCAACGCTTCGAACCTGAGCTCAAGCTTCCCTGCCCTCGAGAACTGGCTTGAAGATAATTATCAGCCGGTCGAGAATCCTCCCGTGACCGTTTTCGGATATCAGCTTCGCCGTCGCCTGCCGCGGCCCTCCGCTTTAAGTACAAAATCTGTAAAACCTTTGTAAATCCGGTCGCACTCCGCGTCTGCGCCAGCGCGTCCGTTTAGAATGAGTGCATAGCATGACCACCATTCTCGTGATCGACGACGACGACAGTCTTCGGGACACCATCGGCTTGATGCTGGAAGAGGAGGGCTATCGCCCGCTGCTCGCCGCCGATGGCAAGACCGGCTACGAGCGCGCGCTCACCATGAAGCCGGACCTGATTCTGGTCGACCTGCGTCTGCCCGGCATGAGCGGGATCGAGATTTCAAAACAACTGCGCGCCGGGCACGTGAACACACCGATCATCGTGTTGAGCGCGGTGGGCGAGGAAGTCGACAAGGTTCTGCTGCTTGAAATCGGCGCCGACGACTATGTCGTAAAACCCTTCGGGGCACGCGAGCTTCTGGCGCGGATTCGCGCCGTGCTGCGGCGAACGTCTCCGGAATCCCGCAAGATAGCGCAGTTCGGGGAGGTGACCATCGATTTCGAGAGACGCGTCGTCACCCGCGCCGCCGAGACGCTGAAGATGACTCCGGCGGAATACAATCTGTTGACGTATTTCCTTTCAAATCCCGACCGGCCCCTGACGCGCGACATGATTCTCAACTCGGTGTGGGGTTACGAATCGTTCCCGAACACGCGCACCGTCGACGCCCACGTCGTAAAACTGCGGCAGAAGCTGGAATCGGATCCGAATACGCCGAAGCATTTCTTAACCGTACACGGCGTCGGATACCGCTTCCTTCCCTGAAATGAACCCGTTTTCTGATGCAGAGCGCCGGGGCGTTTATCGGGCGATTCACGAACGCCGCGACGTCCGGTCGCAATTCCTCCCGCAGCCGGTCCCTGACGACGTGCTGATGCGAATTCTGGACGCCGCTCATCATGCGCCTTCCGTGGGTTTCATGCAGCCGTGGGATTTTATCGTCATTCGAGATGAAACCGTGAAGCGAGCCGTGTTCGAAAACTTCACGCGGGCCAACGCGAGCGCGAGCGAAATATATCAGGGCGAACGGCGCGAACAATATGACGCCTTGAAGCTCGCCGGAATTGTCGACGCGCCGGTGAATCTCTGCGTCACTTGCGATCGTTCACGACGCAAAGGCGCAGGCCTCGGGCGGCAAACGAGCCCGATGACGGATCTCTATTCGACCGTCTGCGCGGTGCAGAATCTATGGCTGGCGGCGCGGGCCGAATCGCTGGGAGTTGGCTGGGTGAGCATTCTCGACTTCGACCGGTTGAAGTGCACGCTGGGCGTTCCGGAGCAGATCGAGATCGTCGCGTATTTATGCGTCGGATATGTCTCGGACTTTCTCGAGCGGCCGGAGCTCGAGGAGAAAGGCTGGGAAACGCGCGAGCCGCTCGACAAGCTGATCCACTACGATCGGTGGAGAGAAAAATGAGCGCGCGTGCGCTCATGATCGTCGGCACGGCATCGCACGTCGGCAAGTCGCTTCTCACCGCAGCGCTGGGGCGCATCTTTTCGAACGACGGCTATCGAGTGGCTCCGTTCAAAGCGCAGAACATGTCGCTGAATTCCGCGGCGACTCCCGATGGCCGCGAGATCGGACGCGCGCAGGCCCTGCAAGCCGAAGCCTGCCGCGCCGTGCCGTGCGCGGAAATGAATCCGATTCTGCTGAAGCCGTCGACCGATTCTTCGTCGCAGGTCGTGGTGCTCGGGCGAGTCTGGGGACATTGCAGCGCGTCGGATTATCATTTGCGCCGTGTGGAAGACCTTTTTCCGGTGGTGCTCGAAAGTTATCGAAAGCTGGCCGCAGACAACGACGTGATGGTGATCGAAGGCGCCGGGTCTCCGGCCGAGATCAATCTGAAAGCCCACGACATCGTGAATTTGCGAATGGCGCGCGCCGCGGGGGCGACCTGCCTGCTGGTCGGCGATATCGATCGCGGCGGAGTTTTCGCCTCGCTTCTGGGAACGCTCGAATGGCTGGATGCGGATGAACGCGCGTTGATCCGCGGATTCATCATCAACAAATTTCGCGGCGATGTCGAACTGCTCCGGCCGGGTATCGCGATGGCGGAAGAACGGCTGAAGATTCCGTGCCTGGGTGTCGTCCCTTACCTGCGCGACATTGGACTTGAGGAAGAAGACAGCGTTTCGCTCGAGGACCGGCGGACCGTCGCCCGCTCATGGCGGAGCGAAGACGTTTCGCAGGCGCGTCCTCTCCGCGTCGGCGTGATCGCTTTTCCGTACATGTCGAATTTTACGGATTTCGATTCGCTTGCGGCCGAGCCGTCGGTCGCGCTGGCGTTCCTGGAACGTCCGGGCGATATCGCGCGCGCTGACGTGGTTGTGTTGCCGGGCAGCAAACAGACGATCAGCGATCTGGCTTGGCTTCGCGACACCGGCTTCGCGGAAACGGTCGTACGATTTAGCGGCCCGACGCTTGGGATTTGCGGAGGAATGCAGATGCTGGGGTGCGAGATCCGCGATCCGCAGGGAATCGAGAGCCGGGCGCGAATCGCCGACGGTTTGGGCCTGCTACCGATCGACACTGCACTCGGGGCCATTAAAACGA
>DATGGL010000296.1:0-3660 GCA_035308605.1 Bryobacteraceae bacterium | reverse complement strand
GTGTATTGGGACAACTCTCCGTTGAAAGACGTTTCCAACGTGACGACGCCGACTATTTTCCTGGTCGGTCAGAACGATCAGCGCGTGCCCGAACCGCAATCGATCGAGATGTACCGGGCGCTGAAGAGCAACGGCGTTCCGACGCATCTGTACGTCGCACCGCGGGAGCCGCACGGATGGGCGGAACTGCGGCACGTTCTATTCAAGATGAACGTCGAGCTGGATTGGTTCGAGAAGTACGCCATGGGTCGCACGTACACGTGGGAGAAAGCGCCACTGTAGGACTTTGGGTCGTCGGGACCCGCTTGCTCTCGCGCGCGGTTCGGTGCGGGTGTGCCTGGACGGAACCGCGCACGTAGTAAGCAGGGTTCAGATGCCGCCGCGGAACAGGTGGATTAGTTCGATCACCAGAATCGCGACCACCATGGCTTCGAGAATAAACGAACGCGCCTGGTAAAACTCGCTGACCATATACTGATACAGCTCGCCGGCCGTACGCAGCTTGCGTTCGACAAGAGTGCGATAGTCCGGGACGCCCACGCGCGCGGCGGCCATTCGATAAGCGCGCGCGTAGAACATGTCGCTCAGAAATTTGATCGCGTTGTCGGTGCGTTCGGTTAGCTCGGTCACATCGAGGCGCATGGCGTTGAGTTTGCCGGCTTGCCTCGCCATACGCCAGCGCCTGAAAAAGCCGCCCCGCTCGAGCATCTTGTAAACATTTTCGAGTACGCGTGTCAGGACATCGTCGTAATGGCGATACTCCAGCAACTGCGTGTTCGCGTACTCAAGCAACTGAAGAGTTGGAATCGCACCCTGCGGCGTGTCGTAAACCAGGGCCGCGACCCAGCCGGCGACCAGAAGGTCTTCCGGATAGTAAGACATGCTGGATTGCAAGGCTTCGTTGCGCTCATCATCCGCCAGCGGTCCCGATTCTCCGCGGACGATCTGCGCGATCTCGGCGCCGCGGGCGGCCAGCATGCCGGCGCCGGTCAGTGGGCGGCCCTCCGAATCGCGCGCATCTTTCAAGTGGATGATGTAGTAGTCCTCGCTCAGCCAGTTAGTGTAGGGCTGCGTGAGCGCCTCACGAACGCGGTCGATACGGCCGCGGATCACGTCGAGGGTGCTTTTTTCCGTTTCCGGCGAAGCGATCCAGTGCGAAGAAAGCCGCACCAGGTCCGGCCAGTCGGATTCGAAGGGAAGCTCTAGCTCGACACTGACTACACCGTAATCGAAATAGTTCACGCGGCAGGAAAATTTGCCGCCGCTCTCGGTCGAGATGGATTCGCAATCCTCGACGACGGGCGGATGCTCGAAGCGGACATACTCGGGAACGGGATGTTTGAAGCTTGGCTCGCGGCGCGGCGGCTGGACCCCCAGAATGGAACGCAGCTTTTCGAGATTGATCTGCTCGGCGACGTCGTACAGGACCAGTACCCAAAAGGAGCCTCGTAGCGAGGGCATGCCTTGATTGTGGTCCAGTTATTTTTGTTCCGCAGAACTAGACGGCGCGGCGGGCGCGCCGGGGGCGTCGTCGACGTAATAAGTGATGCCGGAATACTGCATCTCCTGCCAGGTCTGCTCGCCCCAATGAACGTCGATTTTCGGGTCGGGATTTGACGGATTCGCGTCGGAATTGTCATAGCGCGCCCTGGCTTCCAACAAAGCCCCTTTCGGGACCGCGAGCGGCTTCGAATACACGTAGTAGGTCTGCCAGTTGAAATCGTATTTCGGAACAGAGAGCACGATCTCGGAATTGCCGTTCGGATACACCAGCCGGTATTCCCAGCTCTTGCCGCGGACGTGGGTGTGCGGGAACAAAGCGGTGATGTGAATATTCTGGTTGAACTGAATCACGGAATCGACGCTCTGATCGCTGGCGCCGGCGGGGAGTTTCAGAAATACGTTGGTAAAAGCTCCATTGCGCACTTCGCGCGCCGGAGCGTCTTTCGCGAAAATCATCCCGACGCTGGATTGATCGGTGGCGGGCTTGCCGTTGGCGGTGTAGTGGATCTGGAAGACCAGAGTCGATCCGGCCTTAACCCGCATCGCCGAACCGGGTTCGAAGATCATGGCGTTGGTGCCGGGAGCCGTGGTTGCGATCAATATGTCGGGATCTTTCTGAGGAGCCGGTGGATCGGAGTGGGCAGCGCTGTTATTGGCGTTCGGGGCGAGCGCAATCGGCTTCGGCAGAACGGCGGTATAGGCCGGAGTCCGGCCGGGCGTTCGCTGTTCGCGGCTGAAGACGAGAACATGATGGACTACGGCGCGATTGCCGGGCCGAACCTCGATCGCCTGCACCCATTTGTCTTCCGTGAAATTCGTGGGGACGGTGAAGTATTGATATGCGATGGTGCCGGATGCGGACACGTCGTAAGCTTTGGGAATACTGAAGACGGCGTCGGGCGTGCCGATCTCCCAGCCCTCGGTGAACTTGGGCGCGGGAGGCAGGTCCTTGGGATTGCCCTGCGGAGCGCCCGCGGCGGCCCAGCGCACGAGAATGTCCTTGTCGGCTTCGGTTAGGCGGCGATCGTTTGAGAACGTCCCGGCCGGTTGCGCGGCGTGCCACGGCGGCATCTGGCCGAGTGAAACTTTTTCTCGAATCGATTTCGCCCAGGGTCGTGCTTGTTCGTAGGTGAGCAGCGGCATCGGCGCGATGTCGCCCGGACGATGGCAGCTCGCGCAGTTCTTGTAGAGAATCGGCGCGACATCTTTCGAGAAAGTCGGCGACGTTTCGGCGAACGCCGCCCCGCCTACCCCGACTGAAATAGCCACCCAGAGTGTCTTACGCATCGCAACCCCCCGCATATCTGATTATAATCGCCAGATACAGAGCGAACTCATGTCTCAAAATCCCTTAGATCGGCGGCGATTTCTACATAGCGCGGTAGCCGGCGCTGCAAGCCTGGCTTTTTCGCGCCGCGCCAGCGCCGCGGACGCATCCGATTTGAAGGCCATTCAGGCGGAAATCGAGAAGCGGCATGATGAAGCCATCCATCGACTTCAGGACTGGATCCGGCAGCCTTCCATCGCCGCCGAAAATCGCGGCATGACCGAAGGCTGCGACATGATGATGCGGATGCTGCGCGAAGCCGGCTTCGACAAGGCCGAGAAAGTTCCGACCGACGGGCATCCCGGAGTCTTCGCCACGCTCGACGCGGGGGCGCCGAAAACCGTTGGCATCTATTTCATGTACGACGTGAAGCAGGCCGATCCGGCGGAATGGTCTTCGCCTCCGTTCGAAGCGAAGATTGTGGACAAGCCGGGTTTCGGAAAGGTTCTCGTCGGCCGCGGCGCTGTGAACCAGAAAGGTCCTGAGGCGACCTGGATCGCCGCGTTGCACGCGTTCAAAGCGGCCGGGCGCAAGCTGCCGGTGAACCTCGTGTTCGTGGCCGAGGGTGAGGAAGAAATCGGATCGCCGCACTTTGCCCAAGTGGTCCATCGCCCCGATATTCTGGCCGCTCTCAAGAAATGCAACGGCGTTTACATGCCGATGCCAATGCAAGCGCCCGACGGCTCAGTGACCATAAACCTGGGCGCGAAGGGCGTCGTGGAGCTGGAACTCGTTTCGAGTTCGGAGCGATGGCATCGCGGCCCCAAGGAAGATCTTCACTCGAGTAACGAAGCGCGTGTCGACAGTCCGGTCTGGCATCTGGTGCAGGC
>DATGGL010000295.1:0-3845 GCA_035308605.1 Bryobacteraceae bacterium | reverse complement strand
CCGGAACGGTCCTCCACAGCATGGCGGGGGCGTGGGGAAAGTATCTGGGAACCAAGGTTTACGCGACCAATCCCAAGCACGGCGCGTACTTCTTCTTTCTGCTGTTCGACGCCGAAACCGCCCGGCCGCTGGCGCACATAGAGGCGAACCATCTCGGCCAGATCCGCACCGGCGCCGCGAGCGGCTATGCCACCGACGTCTTGGCCAAGCCGAACGCCGCGACGCTGGCCATCATCGGAACCGGGTTTCAGGCGCGCACGCAGCTCACGGCGATGCGCGAGGTCCGGCCGTTTCGCGAGATTCGCGTGTGGTCGCGGGACGAGAAGAATCGCTACAATTTCGCGGTCGAGACGGAGACTCGCGCCGCGGCCACGGCCGAGGAAGCGGTTCGGGGAGCGGATGTTGTCGTGACCGCGACGTGGTCGAAAGATCCGGTACTGAGATCCGAATGGATTTCGCCGGGCGCGCACGTCAACGCGATGGGATCGAATCAGGCGCAGCGCCGGGAGCTGCCGTCGGAGCTGATCGCGCGGGCCGATCTGATCGCGGTCGATTCCATCGAGGTGGCGAAGATCGAGTCCGGGGATCTATTGCTGGCGCCGGTCGATTGGAACGATCCGCGGATCGTCGACCTTGCGAAAGTTGAGGGGCGTCCGGCGGGGGATCCGGTCACGATTTTTAAATCCAACGGACTGGGGATTGAGGATGTCGCGGCGGCGGCGTATGTTTATGAGCAGCTTTGCAAATGAGACACGCGGGAACCCGCTTGCTGTCGCGCGCGGTTCGGTGTCAGAATTCAGAACCGTGCACGCGAGTAAGCGGGCCTTGACGTGTTTTGATCACCCATCGCCGGCGCCGAGCCGCGCACGCGAGTAAGCGGGTCCCCGAGCCTGGCGAAACGGTACACTAAGGGCATGAAGAAATTCGTACAGATTCTCTTGATTGCCGGCCTGGCCGCGACCGTGGTTCCGGCCGCGCCGCAGGAAAAGAAGGCGGATCAGAAGGCGGCTTCCAAGGAAGTGACCGACGTCGTCTGCGGCATGACCGTCGATCCGAAGGATTCCGACAAGTCCGATTACAAGGGCAAGACCTACTATTTCTGCAGCGCCGCCGATAAGAAAGAGTTCGAGAAGAATCCGGACAAGTACATCAAAGAAGCCAACAAGAAGTAAGTTATTCCTGGGCTGACATCTGGGAATCGGTGTCGCGCCACGCGCTAAGTTTCAGGCGGCGGCACACCCAGCACAGTCCCTCGGTCGAGTTGGGGGCGCATTCGCCGGCACACACGACGCACAGGTCGGGCTTTTTGATGCGATCGGCTTCGATGGCGCGCCGGGCCTGCTCGATAATCGCCTCCGGAACCACTGGCTGAGACGGGGTCTCGGGAGCCGGTGCTTCGGGTACAGACGGGCGCTTCCTCTTCACGCTCTTACTATAACAGGAACCGGAACCGGCAGTTTCCTGGCGGGGGACGCTCGATTTTTGGCGATTTCCGCCGATATAGATTATTGATGTCGGCTCACGCCTTTGAGGAGACAAGTTCGAGCGGTGGTGGAGAATCCGCTCTGGAAGCCCAGTGCCGCCGGATTGCGGCCTGGTCGATGGCGCTTGAAAATGCCATAAAACCGTCGCCGGACCGCCTTACGGACATCCTGAATCTGGCCGAGGCGCTGGACGAACACTTCCTTTGGGAACCGTTCAGCCGCAATACCGAGCGCACTAACGAACTCGCGGAAATCGCCTTAAAACACCTACAGGTGACCGACGACGAGCAACTGGATCAGGCCATCCGCAGGCTGCCGGTGTTCCCGATCGCCGCCCAGCGAGCCATGCAGATCATGCTGCGCGATGACTGGGACGGGAAAGAGCTCGAAGCGATTGCGGGCGGCGACCAGGCTCTGGCGGCCAATCTGCTGCAGGCGGCCAATTCCTGGGCCTACAGCCCGCAGCAGCGAATCCGCAGCCTGCCGCACGCCATCATGTACATCGGCCCGCAGCGGACCACGCGAATCCTGTACGCAGCGTCGATCAAGGGGCTGTTCGGTACTGCCCGGCTAAGAGAGATCTGGAACCATTCGCTCGATTCCGCGCAGGCGGCGCAGCATCTGGCGGAAATTTCGGGCGCCATGGATCCGAAACAGGCGTTTCTGGCAGGGCTGGTGCACGATATCGGCCGGCTGGCGATGGCGCGGCTTCCGGAGCCTTACCAGACCCAGTTCCAGCAACTGGCCGAGATGGGGTGTGAACCATTTTTGATCGAACGCGTTCTTTCCGGCTTCAGCCATGCCGAAGCCGGGGCTAGAGCCCTGAAAATATGGGGGTTCCCGGACGATTTCATCGAGGCGGTCGGATTTCACCATCAGCCCGAGAGATCGCAGGGAAAATTCGCGGCGCTGCTCTATTTGACCGAGCATTGGACCGATTCCTGCGAAGACGTACCGTCCGCGTTACGTTTCCGGGCGGCTCTGGAGCGCCTGGGGATGACCGAGAAAGCGTTCACGCAATTTACGCCGACGTTCGACCCCAGTCTCAGCGGGCTGTGCTTCGCATCGTAACGCGCCCGCTCACTGGCGTTCGCGGCTCGGTGCCAGGATTCAGGGCGGTAGCGGATCTAGGATTGTTTTGACAGCGTTCTAAAAAATCCTGCTATTCTGCGGGTTTCATGTCTAAAACGGCATTTCTTTTCCCTGGCCAGGGAGCTCAGTTTGCGGGAATGGGCAAGTCGCTCGCGGCGCAGTATCCGGAGGCGGCGGGCATCTTTGAAGAGGCTGACGCCGCGCTCGGGTTTCCAATATCGCACTTGTGCTTTGAAGGTCCGGAAGACCAGCTCAGGCTCACCGAAAACACCCAGCCCGCGATGCTCGCGACTTCGATTGCCGCGTTTGCGGTGCTTAAGAGCCGCGGGATCATGGCAGACTACGTTGCCGGCCACAGCCTGGGCGAGTATTCCGCGCTGGTCGCCGCTGGGGCGCTCGCGTTCGCCGATGCCATTCGATTGGTGCGGCGGCGCGGTCAGTACATGCAGGAGGCGGTGCCCGCCGGCGTGGGCGCGATGGCGGCCATTCTGAAACTGCCGGAGGACAAACTCACATCAGTACTGGAGGAAGCGGCGCAGGGCGAGGTGGTGACGGCGGCGAATCTCAATACGCCCGAGCAGGTCGCCATCGCGGGGCACGCGGGAGCGGTGAATCGGGCGATCGAACTTGCCAAGGCGGCCGGCGCTCGAAGAGCGATGCTTTTGCAGGTGAGCGCGCCATTCCATTGCCCGTTGATGCAGCCCGCGCAAGAACGACTGAAGCCGGATCTGGATGCGACCGGGTTTCACGATCTGGCGATTCCGCTGATCAACAATTGGCAGGCCCGCGAAATCCGCACCGCGGCGGAAGCGCGGGAGGGCTTGTATCAACAGGTCCCGAATCCGGTGCGATGGACCGAGACGATTCGGGCATTGAAAGCGCTTGGCGTTACGCGATGCGTCGAAGTCGGCGCGGGCGGCGTGTTGAGCGGGCTGGTGCGCAATACAGATCCGTCGATTGAAACCGCGAAATTCGGCGAAGCGAGCGACTGGGACAAGCTACCCGCGGATCTAGTCGCGGCGGGCGATCACAATCAGGGATAGGCCGCGCCACGGCATCAGACCATCGATGCGGCGCCACAACCACACAGTTTTGTCGAACAGCTTCAGCGAAACTTTGGCGATCTTTTTCCGCCGCAGCACTTTTCCGTAGATCCACCAGGACAGCGCGCCGATTTTGTTGAGCTGGCGCGCGTGCTCCACGTGAAAACCGGCATCTTCCAGGAGTTTTCGGACCTCGGCCGAGGAAAACCGCCGCTGATGCCCCATG
>DATGGL010000294.1:0-22599 GCA_035308605.1 Bryobacteraceae bacterium | reverse complement strand
TCATAGGCATGTAACAAAGTTAGTACGTGACGCGAAGACCGCTGGATTCACGACACCACAACCAGCAGACGTTGCATAATGGACAGAGTCTCTCGCTTCCATTCAGAATGCGTCCGCTTTTGAAAATAGTTGCCGTCATTGCGGCCGCGTATGCCGTATTGGTCGGCACGCTGGCCATCGCTATGCGGCAACCTCCCGATTCCTTCGGTGCGTTCATGGCGAAACTCCCGCCGGTAGCGTTTATGGTGCTCCCATTTCAGCCGCTGTGGATGGGAGCGCGCGCCGGAAAGCTGCACGTCGGCCAGGAAGCGCCGGTTTTCGTCCTCAAGACGGCCGACGGAGGCTCTGAAGTGCGCCTCGATTCCTTCCGCGGAAAACGGCCCGTGGTGCTGATCTTCGGGAGCTACACTTGACCGCCCTTTCGCCGGGAGGTTCCCGCGCTCAACAATCTTTACGATCAGTACAAGGACCGCGCCGAGTTCCTGGTCGTCTACATCCGCGAGGCGCATCCCAGCAACGCCTGGCAAATGGCGATCAACGTCCGCGAACAGGTCGTCTTCGCCGATCCGAGGACCTTTGAAGAGCGCACCGCCATCGCCGAAAGCTGCGTTCGCAAGCTGGGCATCCGAATTCCTGCGCTCGTCGATGACGTGGGCGACGGCGTGGAAGCCGCCTACACCGGTTGGCCCGACCGCCTGTATGTCATCGATCGCGACGGCAAGATCGCTTTCAAAAGCGCTCCCGGCCCCTACGGCTTCGTCCCTGTCCGTATGGAAGAAGCTCTACGAAAATCACTGGCGCAGTAGACTGGTTGAAGTGCAGGTCAGATTGCTGTCCGGGATCGGGATCGCCAGCCTTGTCGCGTTGCTGTTTCTCGGCGCCGATAGCCCCAGTGCCGAAGAACGCCTGACGCAGCACCGTAACCTCGGCAAAGCGTTTTACGAAAATCCGACCACCGGCGTCGAAGCCGTGGCCGAATTCAAAGCCGCGCTCGATCTCGCGCCGAACTCCAATCGCGAAAAACTGAATTACGGCCTGGCTCTGCTTCGCGCCGGAAAATCTGCTGAAGGAGTCGCGCAACTCAAGGACGTCCAGCAGCGCGACCCCAAACTCCCGCACACCTGGTTCAATCTCGGGATCGCTTACAAGCGGGCCGGCGACACCAGGAATGCGATCGCGCAGTTTGAGCGAATGATTCAACTGGTCCCGGACGAGGCGATCGCTCACTACCAGCTCGGGGCTCTCTACAAGATCGAAAATCGCATCGACGATGCCCGCCGCGAGTTCGAACGCGCCGCGCAGCTCGACCCGCAACTCGCCGCCTCGCAATTCCAGCTCTACAATCTCTATCGCCAGACTGGCCATCCCGTCGAAGCCGCGCACGCCCTCGAAATATTTCAGCGCCTGAAGAAGGAAACCGAAAACGCCGCCGTTCCCGAAGACGTGGACTGGTGCCCCTACGCGGAAATCTACGATCCTCCGGCTTCCGGAACTCCGTCACCCACCATTCCTGCAACCTACGAAGATCACTTCCTCTCACCGGCCACGGGCATCGCCGCTATCGATTCCACCGGCGCCGGAGACACCGATTTACTCGCCTGGTCAGCCCAAGGCGTCTCGCTATATCGCAAAGCCGCCGGTCATCCTGCCGACGCCGGCCTCTCGAGTCTTCGCGGCGTCATCAGCGTCGCCCCAGGCGATTTCGACAATGACGGCCTCACCGATCTTTGTATCCTGACCCAGACCGGCCCCTTGCTCTACAAAAATGTGAAGGGCCGCTTTACTCCATTCCCGACGACTCTCCCTCATCGTCGCTTTGAACGCGCCCTGTGGATCGACTACGACCACGACTACGATCTCGACCTGATGCTATTAGGCGATTCGCCCGCGCTGCTTCGCAATCAGGGCAAAGCTGGCTTCGCCGACCGCACGCCGGATTTTCCATTCGCCGCAGGGCATCCGACCCAAGCCCAGAAACTCCGAACCGTTCCCGATAGCAAGGCGTTCGACGTGGCCGTCTTTTATCGCGACCGGCCTGCCGTGCTCTATCGCGATCAACTGGGAGGCCATTACACCTCCTCCGCCTACCCATCGAATCCGGTTGATTCAACGATCGAAGCAGACTTCGACAACGACGGCCGCCCGGATCGCGCGCGAATCCTTCCCGACGGCCGCGTGCAGGTCTCCTTCAATCGTTCTCAATCCAATCGCCGATGGATTCGGGTTCGCCTGGAAGGCGTAAAAAGCCTCAAACTCGCCGAAGACGCCGAAGTTGAAGTTAAAGCTGGAACACTCTACCGCAAGCAGAGCTATCACGGCGTGCCGCTGCTTTTCGACGCCGGCGATTTCCCCACGGTTGACGTCGTCCGCATCACGTGGCCGAACGGCCTCATCCAGAACGAAGTGAAGCAGGCGACCAATCACTCCTACAGCTATAAGGAAGCCCAGCGACTTTCCGGTTCCTGTCCCATGATCTGGACCTGGGACGGCCAAAAAATCCAATTCATCACCGATGTTCTGGGCGTTGCCCCGTTGGGAGCCAGCGATGGCGAAGGCACGTACTTTCCCGTCGATCACGACGAGTACGTCTCCATCCCCGGCAGCAAGCTCGCGCCAGCCGACGGTGGTTACGACATCCGCGTCACCGAAGAGCTGAGCGAAGTCTCCTATATCGACCAAATCGAACTTTCCGCCGTCGATCATCGAGCCGGTACTGAAATCTTCACCAACGAAAAATTTAAAGGCCCGCCGTACCCGGACTTTCGCTTGTTCGAAGTTGAAAAACGCGTGTACCCGGTTTCCGCCCGCGGCGATGGCCGTGACGTCCTCTCAAAACTTCTCGCCCGCGACCAGAAGTATCCCGATCAGTTCCCGCGTTCCGAACTCGGCGTCGCGGAGCCCCATACGCTGGAGCTGGATTTCGCCCACGCCGCTCCCACAGGCCAAGCCGTTCTGCTACTCAACGGATGGGTCGATTGGCCGGACGGCAGCACCTTCCGCGCCGCATCGCAAGAGCGCAAAGGAGGCCTGGTGATGCCCTACCTGCAGATGCAGGATGCTCATGGCCAGTGGGTCACCGTGAACGAAGACATGGGAATGCCCGCCGGCAAGCCCAAAACGATTGCCGTCGACCTCCACTTTATATCGCCCAGCCGAAAGCTCCGCATCGTGACGGATCTCTGCGTCTATTGGGACGAAATTTTCCTGAGCGACGGACCATCCACCGCGCAAGCCAATTTGACGCCGATCCCGCTCACGTCGGCAAATCTCCATTTCCGCGGATTCTCAGAAGCTCGTATCCATCCGGAGCGAAAACAACCCGACACATTCCTCTACGACCGCACATCGCCCACCTCTTTCTGGAACCCGACGGCCGGCCTGTACACCCGCTACGGCGGCGTTCGCGATTTATTAACAAGGGTCGACGACCGATACGTAATCATGGGCTCCGGCGACGAACTTCGATTGCGATTCGACACTCACGCGCTGCTGCCCGTCCCTCAAGGCTGGACTCGAGACTTCCTCTTAAAAGTGGACGGCTGGGCAAAGGATCGCGATCCCAACACCGCATTCTCAACATCGGTCGATCCGCTTCCGTTCCACGGCATGAGCCGTTACCCGTATCCGGCGACGGAGCATTTCCCCGCCGACGCCGCCCACCAGAACTACCGCTCCGAATTCAACACCAGACCAGCGCTAAATCTCCTGCCGCCGCTAAGTAGGGCAGGTCCCCGACCTGCCATCCCGAACGACAGATCAAGCAGCCTTCCCGAAAGAAGCCCCGAATGACCTGGCTTGTTCTAGGAACGATCCTCAACGCGGCGTATACAACCGCACTGCCTTCCCCGACCGTCTTCTACATCGCGAACGAGGTCCTGCATCTCGCCCTCGGAGCTGCCACCACCATCTGGCTCGTCTACACCTGGCGGCGCAGCGCGAAAACCGCGCCTCTGATCGTCGCCGGAATCCTAGGCGCATACCTGATCTTCGCCGGCGCGACCACCGATCATCGTTGGGCCCTCTGGGCTCACATCGGATTCTCGATCGTCGGCCTCGCAATCCTGCTCCCTCGTTGGCGCACGGCCATCGCGACCTT
Organism: Bryobacteraceae bacterium; assembly: GCA_035308605.1. Classification (GTDB taxonomy): domain Bacteria; phylum Acidobacteriota; class Terriglobia; order Bryobacterales; family Bryobacteraceae; genus Palsa-187. Next base: position 18,503 of record DATGGL010000294.1, on the reverse strand, counting down.
GGCGATCGCCGCCGCCGCCGCCCGCGCCACGCTGCCACAAGCCCGCATCCACAATCCCGCGTCCCCCCCGCTCTCGATGACCGAAGAAGGCGCTGGCCCGAAATCCCCGTTCTGGCCGTCCTCCGCGAACACCAATACCGGCGGCTTGATCCCCTCCGACTTCTTCATGGACTCCGAACTTTGCGGCGAGTGCCACAAGGACATCTATCAGCAATGGAAGGGCTCGATGCACCACTTCGCGTCCTTCAACAATCGTTTCTACCGCAGCACCATCGAGCACATGCAGGAACTCAGCGGCACGCAAGGCAGTAAATGGTGTGCCGGATGCCACGATCACGCCGTTTTCTTCAACGGCCGCTTCGATCGCCCGATCAAAGAACAGGTCGATACGCCTGAAGCGCAAAATGGACTGGGCTGCGTCTCCTGCCACTCCATCGTCCACGTCTCCAGTTCGATGGGCAACGGCGATTTCACCATCAAGTACCCGCCCCTCCACCGCATTGCGTCGAGCCACAATCCCTGGATGCGCCGTCTCGACTACTTCCTGACTTATCTGAATCCGGAGCCGCATCGCCAGACTTTCATGCAAGCCTTCATGCGCCAGGATTCACCGGAATACTGTGCGACCTGCCACAAGGTCCATCTCGATCAGCCCGTGAATCATTACCGCTGGCTGCGCGGCTTCAACGAGTACGACAACTGGCAGGCCAGCGGCGTCTCAGGCCAGGGCGCGCGATCCTTCTACTATCCCGAAAAATCATCCACATGCTCGGACTGCCACATGCCGCTGGTCGCCTCGCACGACCCCGGCAACAAGCACGGCCAGATTCATTCCCATCGCTTCCCGGCGGCCAACTCGGCAGTGCCCTACGTCAATCACGACGCCGAGCAACTCAAAGTCACTGAAGATTTCCTCAAGTCCGGGTTCATCACCGTCGACCTCTTCGCCGCCGCCCCGGTCGAAGCGACCAAAGGGGAGCTCGAGATGCGCCGCCGCGCCACAAATGTGACAGGCGATGCACCCGCTCTCGCCTCGACGTTCGCCGTCGGCGAGGAGTCCGAGCAATCCGGGCCCGTCGTTCTACGCGAAGTCGGCAAGATCGCCGCGCCCATCGATGCTCCGGGCGTGCGATTCCAGCCCGGGAAAACCATCCGCGTCGATGCCGTCGTCCGCACCCGCAAAATCGGGCACTTTTTCCCCGGCGGAACCGTCGACGGTTATGACGTCTGGCTCGAATTCAAAGCCGTCGACGCCGGCGGCCGGGTGCTCGCCTGGAGCGGCCAAGTCGCGGAAAACGGCCGCGGCCCCGTCGAGCCCGGCGCACACTTCTATCGTTCGTATCAGCTCGACGGCGAAGGCCGTCCCATCAACAAGCGCAACGCCTGGCAGACCCGCAGCGTTCTCTACGTCCGCCTGATTCCACCGGGCGCGGCGGATACCGTCCACTTCCAGTTGCCGATCCCCGCCAACGCGCGCGGTCCCATCAAGCTCGAAACCAAACTGAACTACCGGAAATTCGCCCGTTACTACACGCAGTTCGCTTTCGCGGGCGTCGCCAAGCCCGGCCCCGCTACTGTCGATTCCGACGGCCGCGAATATACATTCGATTCCGCTCCGGTTCCCGATCTGCCCATCGTCACCATCGCCAGCGCCCATTCGCAAATCGAACTCGGCGAACCCAACTGGACTCCGCAAGTCCGCAAGCAGGATCGCGAACGATGGAATGACTGGGGCATCGGCCTGCTCCTTCAGGGCGACTTGAAAGCCGCCGAGTATGCGTTTCACCGCGTGACCGAAGCCGAACCCGGCTACGCCGACGGCTGGCTGAACATCGGCCGCGCCCTGATTCAGGAAGGCGAAACCGATGCCGCGCGCCCCTTCGTCGAAAAAGCCCTGGCCTTGCAGCCCGCTCTTGCGCGTGGCCATTTCTTTCTCGCGATGATCCAGAAAGCCGCGGGAGATTACGACGGCGCGCTCCGCAGCCTGAACGAGACCGTCAAACAGTACCCCCGGGACCGCGTCGCGCAAAATCAGATCGGCCGGATCATGTTTCTGCAGCGCCGCTTTGCCGATGCGGTGAACGCGTTTCAAAAGGCCCTTGACGTGGACCCCGAAGACGTCCAGGCCCATTACAATCTAATGCTCTGCTATCAAGGTCTCGGCCAATCCGATAAAGCCGAGCGCGAACAAAAACTGTTCCTGCGTTTCAAGGCCGACGAGGCTTCGCAGGCCCTGACCGCGAAACCACGCCTGTTGAGCCCCGAGGATAACAATGAAAGGCAGTCTATTCACGATCACGTTTCTGCTGTGCCTGGCCGCAGTGCCGTCGATGCGTCCGGCCCCTCCGCCAGCCCCGGATTCGGCCAGTGAACCGGTCCGTTTCACCGACATCACCGCCGCCGCGGGAATCAAGTTCGTCCACAACTCCGGCCGGGCAGGGAAGAAGTGGCTGCCCGAAACCATGGGCTCCGGCTGCGCGTTCTTCGATGCCGATGGCGACGGCTGGCTCGACATTCTTCTCATAAACGGAAAGGACTGGACTCCGCGCGGCCGCCGCTCCACCGCGGCGCTCTATCGCAACAATCACAACGGAACCTTCACCGACATCACGCGCGCCAGTGGCCTCGACATCGAAATCTACGGCCTCGGCGTCACCATCGGCGATTACGATAACGACGGCCGCGACGACGTATACATCACCGCTCTCGGCGGCGATCATTTGTTCCACAACGAAGGCACAGGCCGTTTCCGCGACGTAACCCGCGATTCCGGCATCCAGAACGCCAATTTCAGCTCCAGTGCCGCCTGGCTCGATTACGATCGCGACGGAAAACTTGATCTTTTCGTCGCCAATTACGTGCAGTGGACTCCACAAAACGATTTGTACTGTTCCCTGGACGGCTCCACGAAATCCTACTGCACCCCAGAATCCTACAAAGGCACATCCTCGAAGCTCTATCACAACCTCGGCGGCGGAAAATTCGAAGACGTAACGTCGAAAGCCGGCCTGGCCGACCCGACCAGCAAGTCTCTAGGCGTCGCCGTCCTCGACTACAACAACGACGGCTGGCCCGATCTCTTCATCTCCAACGACACGCAGCCCAACAAGCTGTACCGCAACCTGCAAAACGGCCAGTTTAAAGAGGAAGGCCTGCCGGCCGGCGTGGCATTCGGGGAAGACGGCGTCGCCCGCGGAGCCATGGGCGTCGACGCCGCCGATTACGACCGCTCCGGCCATCCTCACCTCATCGTTGGCAATTTTTCCAACCAGATGCTGGGCTTATATCACAACGAGGGCCATGGCCTCTTCGTCGACGAAGCGCCGCGCTCCAGCATCGGCCGCGCCAGCCTCCTCAGTCTCACATTTGGCCTTTTTTTCGTCGACTACGATCTCGACGGTTATCCGGATATTCTCGCCGCTAACGGCCATATTGAAGAGGAAATTGGACGAATTCAGCCAAAAATCCAATATCGTGAATTGCCGCTCCTGTTTCACAATCAAACCCACGGCAAATTCGACACCGTGAACGCATTCACCCAGCCGATGGTCGCCCGCGGCGCAGCCTACGGCGACTTCGACCAGGACGGCGACCTCGACGTGCTTTTCTCCACCAACGCCGGCCCCGCCTATCTCTATCGCAACGACGGCGGCAACCGCAATCACTGGCTGCAACTCAAGCTGATCGGGAGCAAGTCCAACCGCAGCGCCATCGGCGCGGTCGCCCGCGTCTCGAGCGCCGGAGGCACACAATCGCAGACGGTCCACAGCGGATCGAGCTATTGCTCTGCCAGCGATCTTGCCCTGACCTTCGGCCTCGGCAGCGATCCTCAGGCTACGGCGATCGAAATCGACTGGCCCAGCGGAACCCACCAAAAGCTGACCAACGTCGCCGCCGGCCAGCGACTGACCGTTCGCGAGCCATGAACGAAGTCCTCACTCTATCTGGAACCGCCCAGGCGCGTCTGATCCAGAACGGTGCGATCTCGTCCACAGAATTAGTCCAAACTCACATCGACCGAATCCGCGCCGTAAATCCTGTCTTGAACGCCGCCGTCGAGATTCTTGAAAGAACCGCCCTCGCCGAGGCCAGATCCGCCGACGCCCGCTACGCACAGGGCGCTCCGCTCAGCCCACTCGACGGCGTCCCGTTCTCCGTAAAGGATTCGATCGAAGTTGCCGGAACCGTCTGCACCGCCGGCACGCTTGGACGTCGCAACGCGCCGGCGTCCACTTGCGACGCAACTCTTGTCGCCCGCCTCCGCTCCGCCGGAGCCATCCCCATCGTCCGCACCAACCTCCCCGACCTCCTCTTCGCGTTTGAAACCGAAAACCTGATCCACGGCCGCACGAACAATCCTTACGACGTGACGCGCACCAGTGGCGGATCGAGCGGTGGCGAAGCCGCCCTGATCGCCGCCTGCGGCTCTCCCTTCGGCCTTGGCAGCGATGCCGCTGGCAGCGTTCGCGTCCCCGCCCACTACTGCGGCATTGCGAGCATCAAGCCGACCTCCGGCCGCCTGCCCCGTGCCGGCCACGTCCCGCCACCCAGCGGCTGGATTGAAATCCTCTGGCAAATCGGCCCCATGGCCCGCCACGTCGATGACCTGATCGCTCTGATGCCCCTTTTGACCGAGTCCGAGTGGGGCAGGCCCCCGGCCTGCCGGCGCATTGCCTCGTTCATCGAAAACGGCATCGCGCCCGTCACCCCCGAAACGGCCGCCATCGTCCGGACAGCCGCGAAAGCCCTGGCCAACGCCGGGATGATCGTAGAAGAACGCACTCCGCCCTACATCGACCAATCCTACGACCTCGAAATGCAATTGATCGGCCCCGACGGCGGCGACGCCCTCCGCCAATACCTCCGTGATATCGGCAGCCACCAAACCCACCCGCTCCTCGACGCCTGGCTCGCAAACCTCGAACCCTATCGCACCACCCTCAAAGGATTCGCGGAATGCTGGTCCCGCCTCGACCAATTCCGCGCCGGATTCTCGACGTTCATGCAGGACTTCGACGCGATTCTGTCCCCGGTCTCGTCCACCCCCGCGGTCCCGCACGGAACCTCGATCGACCCCGCGATCTTCCGTGGCTACAGCTACACGATGACGCACAATCTGACCGGTTGGCCGGCAGCCGTGGTTCGTTGCGGAGAATCGAAAGAAGGATTACCGATCGGAGTCCAAATCGCCGCGAAACCTGGACGCGAAGACATCACCCTAGCGATCGCCAGTCGCCTGGAAGCCACCTTCGGCGGCTGGAAACCGGCTATCTAATAACGATCTTGCGAGGCCATTGCGAATGATCCTCGCGATTGCTCACCAGCTTCTCGCGCATCTCATCCCGCGTCGGCTGCACCTCGCCGCGAGCGTTCACCGCTCTCGAAACCAGAACATGCTCCCCCGCCGCCGGCTCCTTCCACGGCAACGACCACAGCGCCCACGCCGCATCGCCTGCCCTCTGATCGATCACCGCCCGCACCCACTCTTCACCGTCGATCTGAACATCCACGCGCTCGATCTTGGCGGGACCACCCCAAGCCGCCCCCGCGATCTTATATTCAAACGTTCCCCCGGCTGCGCGCCGCGTCACCCGCGCAATCACCGACTTCAAATTGTTCCGCGAGATGGAACTGTCGATCCACAGCGTCCCTTCCGCGGATTTCACCGCGCGCAGGCTCTGGTAATTCCGAGCCATGTGCCGCCCTTCGTAGGGCCGGTCAATCACTTCAATTCGCGTCAACCACTTGATCTGCGCCATCCCGTACCACCCCGGCATCACTAATCGCAGCGGAAACCCATGCTCGGGCGGCAGCGCCGCGCCGTTCATCCCGAACGCCAGCATATTCTCCGGAGCCATGGCGTCCTGCACATAAAGACTCCATCCGTGCGGCGACGGATAATTCGCATTCGCCGCCTCCCATTTGCGGTCGTCTTCCACATCCATGCCGAAAAAGACCACCTCGCGGGCTTCAGGAAGCAGGGAACACTCTTTCAACACATCCGCGAGATTCACGCCGGTCCACACCGCGTTACTCACCAGCCCGTTCATGATCCGCGGATCGCCCGAATTCCCGGAGCACTCGATGGTCACCGCGACATCCCGGCGCGCCCGTTTCTTGAGATCGTCCAGCGTCAGCTCGAGCGGCCGCTTCACCAGTCCCCCGATTCTCAGCCGCCACGCCGCCGCGTCCGCCTCAATGGTCTTGGTCTGATGAAACGAATAGAACTCGTCGACGGGAGTCGTCAACGAGTTCAGGTGGCGCAAATCGAAGGTCTTGACGCGTGGATTATCCGCCTGCGCTTCGGTACGATAGTCGTCCGCGTAGTCGCTGAACGGGACTAATTCTTCGTCAGCGGCGAGAACGAGTGCTGAAATGGGAAGCCCGGCGGCAGTCGATTGAAGAAATTGTCGCCGGGACCATCGCCCGAACTTCAGCACGCCACTATCATAACCCCACGGAAAACAACCTCAGAAGGTTAACCGGAGACTCCCCTGCAAAAGGCGGTTGGGATTGCTTTTCACGGATTGGGCGTTGTTGTTTGCCGTGGTAATCTGCCCGAACGCAGCGTCGCCAAAAGTCGTATCCGGTTGGTCGAATTGAGGCGTATTCGAAAGATTGAACGCCTCGGCCCGGAACGTCAGCTTAAAGCGTTCTGTGATGCTGAACGTCCGGTTGAGTGACGCGTTTATGGCGAACAGGTTCGGACCGTACAGGATGTTACGGCCGACGTTGCCAATTGTTCCCGCGGCCGGCGCCGCGAAGGAGGAGGGGGTAAACCAATACTGGCCCGGCCCTTCATTCCCGAGGATCTGCACTGGCGCGACTAGCTGCGGCCATTGCTGGTTTCCGGGTGCGTTCAGTGCCGCAGCCAGGTTACTGGTGGAACTGGTCGCGAACAAGAGCGGAATCCCACTCTCCCAAGTCCACAACCCGCCGATCTGCCAGCCGCCGAGAATATATTTCGCCGGGCCGCTGGTGGCGTACCTCCCGCCCGCTCCGAACGGCAGTTGCCAGGACGCTGTGTAAGTGAACGTATTCTTGCGATTGTATTTCGTCAAGCCGGAGTAAACAACGTAACCCAACTCGTTATAGGGAACGTAGTCGATCGATTTGCCGAATGTGTACGAGGTGGTCATCATGAACCCGTTCGCGAACTGCCGGTTCAATTTCATCTGAAGCGCCTCGTAATGTGACCCCTCGAACACCGGATATGCGGTGCTCGCGGTGCGGCCAAAGAGAATATTCTCCGGCTCGGTCGCCGCGCCTTTACCAGCGACGGTAGCCGCGTTGATATTGTAGCTGTTGTTGCTCAGCACATTAGTGTTCTGAAGACCGATGGCATGGTTGCCGACGTATGCCACTTCGAACGCAAGACTCAGTGGCAACATTCGCTGGATGCTGAAATTCCATGTCTCGGCATACGGCACCGGAGTATTGGGGACGGTGATCGAGTAACTCTGGTTGGGCGCGTTTGTGATAATGCCATTGCTCGGAATCGTAAAGAACGTGGGAGTGGGAAAACCAGTGGCCATGGATCCCGCCGCGACAAAAGAGTTGGCCGCAACGAGTTGCTGATTCTGCTTAACCGGTCCCTGCCAGTTCGCTATATACCGGTAGAAGCTGCTCATTCCGAATCCCGCTCGGATCACGGTCTTGTCGTTCAACCGGTATGCCAGCCCGACTCTCGGATAGACATTTTTGGGGTAATTCTTCACACCGAGATCCATCGGAATGTTCCCGTACCCGGCCGCAAGCAAGCTGTTGGTATTCGGATCGTAATTGAATTGCCCGCCGGGGAATTGCGGATAGGATGCCGGCCAATATTCCCAACGCGCGCCCAAATCCAATGTCAACTTCGGGGTCGCTTGCCATTTATCGTGAACGTAGAGTGCGTAAACGTGGTCATTGCGGACCGGCGAAGTTCCCGCCAGATCGCGGCCGATCCCGTTCGGTTGATCGAGTTCAAACGCGGCGAGAGCGTTAAATTGACCGTTGGGGATACCGGAGGCGTTGAGCGTGGTCGGCCCGGCGGTGAAGGTGAAGCGTCCGCGCGGGCTGAACGTCGCCGTCTGCAGCAGGAAATAGTTCTCATGCCGCCAATCGCCGCCCCAGGAAATAACGTGGTTGCCTTTGGTTTTGGTCCAATTGTTGGCTGCTTCGAAGTTGGTATTGGAACGCCGCCACGGCAGGCAGCCGTTGACGCCGATCAGCGGTGTGTCGTACCCGTTGACGAAAACCTCCGCTAGCCCTTGATACCAGAACCCGCCGAGGTTGCTATTCGGAATCCCCAATTTCTGAGAAAGACTCGTGCCTGTGTCGACGTTGGTCGCATCGTTGCGGTTGCGCACGATACCAAAGCGCGCTTCCGTCACCAGCGACGGGCTGAAAATGTGGCTGTAGTTCAAACCGGGGCTTTGATTTAGCGCAGGGCCGGTCGCGTCGAAGCCGCTGTTCGACGGGCCGCCATAAATCCCCAATCCCGGCCCGTAAAGCCCCGGATTGGTGACATTCAGGTGCGCAAGGCTGTAGCGCAGGAACATCGTGTTTTTCGAATCGAGCACATAGTCGACCTTGGCATCCACGGAGTAGATCTGCTTCGTCTGGTCAGTGGTGTAATTGCCGTTCGTTGCCAGGCCCGGCAGCGTTGGCGGCGGCAGCAGGGCCATGTAGCCCTGGAAAATCGGGCTGATGCGGCTTAGCGGAATCTGTTGGTTCGGGAACGGAGTGCGTCCGGCTCCGGTCGCCGTGTTTCCGGTCGCCGGATCGTAAATAGTGGTGTTGGACGCGCTGAAGTCGCCGGTGCGCATGGCCGCCGTGGGGACCGTGATAATTGCCGTCTGCCCTACGATATCGTTGGTGCCCTGAAAATCCGCGAAGTAGAAAAGCTTGTTGCGCACGATGTGCCCGCCGGCAGAGGCGCCGTATTGATTGTGGATCGCGTGTGGAACCTTGGGGGGAGTGTAAGCGAAAAAGTTTCGCGCCTGCAGATCGCTGTCGTTGTGGTACTCGAATAGGCTCCCGTGAAATGCGTTCGATCCCGACTTCATGATTACGTTCACGGCGGCCGCGCCCACGCGTCCAAACTCCGGATCGTAGGTCGTCGTGCTCACGATAACCTGCTGGATCGCGTCCAGGGGAAGCACCACTGCCGTCAGGTTGTTATCTTGTTCGATGTTATTGTCCAGCCCTTCGATCATGAAGTTATTGAGCCGGTCGAGACCGTTCACCGGAACCTGTAAGGATTCCTGCGAATTGAAGAACGGCGAGTTGGACCGATAGCCCTGCGTCGCGCCCGGCACCGTCACGATCGCGTTTTGATAATTCCGTTGGTTCGCGATCGAAAGGTCGGCGAGCTGCTTCGCTTCGACTTGCGCTCCGGTATCGGCACGATCGGTCTGCAAAACGGCAGCCTGGGAGGTCACCTCCAGCACTTGCGTAATCTCGCCTGGACTCAGCTCAAAATCCGCGCGAACCGTGGTGTTGGCACCCAAAGTGATACCAGCGCGCCTGGTCTCCTTGAACCCGGGGTGCTTGATGTCCATGCTATAGACGCCTGGATCAAGATTGGGAAACGCGAAGAAACCGCTTTCATTGGTGGTTTCAGTGCGGTGAAAATTTGTTTCGACTTGAATCAACTCAACCGCGACGCCCGGAATCACGGCATGGCTCTGGTCGGAAACCGTGCCCAGAATTGTGCCCTTCAGAAGCTGTGCCCGCGCTATCGAAACCGGCAGCACAAGACTCGCTGCTAAAGACAAAACGGCAATACGTAGCCGTGTCAGATGCATTCTCAACTCCCCCTAATCGTAATAAATGCTATCCGGGATTGGAGTTTGTGTCAATAACGAGTTATAGAAAAGTCAAAGAAAAGTCAAATCGAGATGTCAGGGAGCGTGCCCCGTACCCTCTCGTAGGACCACCCTCGAATCGGCCTGGATGTCATCCCATTTTTCCCTTAGGCCGTCGGGCCACTCTACCAGCAGCGTCACCTTCCGCGCGTCCTCTCCGAGCCCCAAGTGCACGCGAACGTCGCTGGCGCTTAAGTAGCTTCCATCAGTTAGCGCGCGTCTCCAGACTGGTGCTTGCCCCTGCCTCAAAACAGCCACCCGCGCGCCCATTCCGTCCCGATTCGACTTAACCCCTTGCAGCTTTGCCTCGACCCAATGGCCCACGCGACTCGTTTCATTCAGTAACAAACGTAACGGCCCATTATTGTTGCTGACCACGATATCCACCCGCCCATCGTTGTTGACGTCCCCGAACGCCGCCCCACGCCCCACTTCGGAAAGAGCGAACGGGGCGCCTGCTTCCGCGCTTACTTCCCGAAACCTTGCGCCTTCATTGTGCAGGAGCAAGTTCCGTTGATGGAACGGATACGGCTCCCCGCGCAAGCTTTCCATCCCCGTCACGGCGCCGTTGGCAACGAACAGATCCGGACGTCCATCGTTGTCATAATCGAACCAAGCGGTGCCAAAACCAGTGAATGGGAAGGTCGGCTGGTACAGCCCAAATTGGGCCGTGGCATCCGTGAAGTCGCTGTTACGAGTGTTACGAATCGTGTCGCGAGGCTCATGTTTACTCGTGTTGCGATATAGCGTCGCCCCTTCTCGCGTAAGGTTTGTGACGAAGACGCTCTCATTCCCGCTGCCATCGAAATCACCCGCCGTCACGCCCATGCCGGCTCGCGCGACGCCGTCGGCCGCATAGGCCGCACCCGAAAGAAGCGCAGCCTCGCGAAACGTCCCATCGCCGTTGTTTAACCATAAAAAGTTCGCGGCCCCGTCGTTCGCGACGTAAATATCGGGCCAGCCATCCCCGTTAAAGTCCGCGCACGCCACTCCAAGCCCCGGCCCGCTTGCGGCTCCGATTCCGGCGGACTGAGTTACGTCCTGGAACTTTCCGTTGCCCAGGTTGCGGTACAGCCCGTGCCGAACGGCTTTGTACGCACTCGGCGCGCAATAGTCTTTCTGACCCGTTACGTCCGAGCACTCCTTGTTTCCTTTAACGGTAAAGTCAAGGTAGTGTGCCACATACAGATCCAAAAGCCCATCCCGGTCGTAATCGACGAAAGCCGCGCTGGTGCTCCACACGCCGTCTTCCACGCCGGCTTCTTTCGTGACATTGGTGAAGGTGCCGTCGCCATTATTCCGGTAAAGGACGTTCGCGCCGAAATTCGTGACGTACAGATCCGGATGCCCGTCGTTGTTGTAATCCCCAACGGCTACGCCCATTCCGTAACCGTTATAAGCAAGCCCTGCCCGCTCCGTCACGTCGACGAACTGGAGCTTTCCAGTCTCCTTGAGCATGTTGCGGAACAGCCGATTCCCCGGTTTCGATCCCGCCGGAGCAGGGAAGCGCGCATCGCTCGCTGTTTTCCCCGGTTCCAGCACAGTGCCCTGAACCACGAAAATATCGAGATCCCCGTCGCCGTCGTAGTCGAGTAGCGCAACGCCCGACCCCATGATTTCCGGCAGATAGTATTGGCCGGTCGCCCCCGTGAAGTGCTGAAAATGTATCCCTGCCTCGGCCGCCACATCGCGAAAAGAGGGCCCGGAAATTGGTTCGCGCCGCGAGCAGCTCGCGAACGCAAGCACGAGGATCAACACAGAACCGCGACCAAAGGGAGCGGATCTCCCATCCCGATCCGTCACTTCGCCGCCCGCCGCTCCACTTGGGCTAGAATCCCCCGGATCTGCCCCGCCAACTGATCCTGCCCGAGCGACGCCGCGCGCTGCCCCGCCTGCTCAAGATATTGATGCGCGCTGGAAAAATCGCCAGCCTCCGCATACGCAATTCCGAGCGCGAACATAAACCGCGGCGTGTCCCCATCCTCGGGTGTCAGTGTCTGGGAAAGATGCGCGATCGCTTCCGTGGCCTTGTGCTGCATCAGCAGTAGATGCCCAAGCTGATACTGCGCCTGACGGAAGTTGGGTTTGTTCTCGATCGCCGACTGGTACTGCTTTCGCGCCGCTTCCATGTCGCCCTTGCGCTCCAGCATCGCGCCCAGATTGCTGTGAGCCTCGGCGTAGTTAGGACTGCTTTCGAGAGCCTTGCGAAACGCCGTTTCCGCCGCCGCGTACTGCTGCCGGCTCGACATCAGGACGCCGTAATCGTAGTGACTCTGCGGCAGATTCGGATTGATCGCCACCGTCGCCCGATATGCTTTCTCGGCTTTGTCGGCCTGCCCGGTCCGCCCATACAATCCGATCAGGTTCGCGTAAGCCTGCGCCAGCTTCGGATCCTGGCGAACCGCTTCTTCTTCTTCCGCGATCGCCGGCTCGATCTGCCCTGCATTCTCCAGATCCACGCCCTTCATCAGATGTGCCAGCGCGGAATTGTCCAGCGATCGCACCGCCTCCAGCATCGGATCCTCCGGCTGAGGATCGCTATCGGCTTTGTATTTCTGATACGCCGCCATATGCCGTTCGGCTTCCTTCGCATCGCCCGCCTTCTGATAAGTCAGCGCGAGCGCATAATGTGCGGTCCCATAAGTCGGCCACAGCTCGCACGCCTTGCGATACTGCTCCACGGCTTGCTCGGACTGTCCCTGCGCCACGGCCACGCGCCCAAGCCAGTAGTATGCCGGCGACGCCTGCGGATTGTCCTTGAGAATCGACTGCGACACTTCGCGGCTCTCGTCGAACTTTCCCAGACTCAACAAGACTTCCGCCAGCTTGATACGCGCCGGAACGTAGCCAGGATCGATCCGAATCGCATCCCGAAGATTGGCCGCGGCGTCCTGATTCTTGCCATCCAGCGCCTGCACCAGTCCCAGATAATATGCCCATTGGAACTTCTGCGGATCGTATGCGCGCGCCCGGCGATAGCAGATTTGTGCCGATTCCAACTGCTCGAACGCGTGCAGCAGCATGCCAAGGTTTCCATTCGCGTCCGCGTCGGTAGGCTTTGCCTGAAGCGCCTGGTACGCTTTTTCGACCGGCCCCCGCACCTGAGCCCGATACGTCGCCAATTCCAGCTTCGGAATCGGCGGCAGGGAATCCTTCTGCGCCGCAGGTCGGCTCGAACACCCTGAGATCAGAAGAACAGCGGAAATATACCCGCAAGTCGCGTGGCGAGACAGCATTTCGAACGATCTGAACCCGATTGTACCCCAGCGCCTGAGCGGCGGGATCGCACTCTCACCCCGGCGAAAGCCTCCGGGCCCCCAGCTTCCCCACCCATTCGGCCTTCTTGTCCTTCAGCAGTCCGCGAACCGCCATCGGGGTCACATCATCTTCCAGCTTCTCGAGAATCTCGAAAGAGAAGACGTCCCTTCCGTGCTCCTGAAACTCGGCCCCGATCGTAGGATCCAGAAAGCGATCGCCAAGCCGCAAAGCAAACCACGTCCGATTCTCCGCGGCGTCCAGGTCCATGGCGGAATCCACCCACACGCTGGCCGTCGCGCTGCAGCGTACAGCGAAAATTCCTCGCGGCGTCTTTCTCTCCTTGAAAGCGCGGATCGCTTCTTTTCGCGATACCGCCACGCTAGGAGATCATGACTTTGCGCGGAAACTGCGCATTGTCTTCGAGAAACGTCTTCTTGCGGGTCAGTTCCGCCGCCGCCGGCTGGACCGAACCCTCGGCGTCCGTGGCGCGCGATACCAGTGTGTGCTCGCCCGGCGTCGCACCATCCCATTTATAGCGAAACAGCTTCCATGAAAATTGGGTGTTCGCGGAATCGAGCATTGCCTTCTGCCAGGCGCCGCCGTCGATCTGCACTTCCACCGATTTCAGCGGCGTGCCATCGTTCAGCACGAACCCAAAGACCTCGTGTCCGCTCCCGGTCTTCCTGACGCGCGCGATCACGGATTTCACGTGCATCCGCGTGACTTCGTTCTCGACAAATTGCGTCTGCGGATCGGCTTCTTCGCCCGTCCCGCCAATAGCGCGCAGCGTGCGATACCAGCGTGCCTGATAATTCCCCAGATACCTGTCTTCCTGTAAATGCACCTCCGCGAGCCATTTCACATTCGCGACGCCGTACCAGCCCGGCATCACCAGCCGCACCGGGAATCCCTGCTCCCGCGTCAGCGGATCGCCGTTCAGCGCATAGGCCACCAACGGCTCCGGTTTCATCGCGTTTTCAAGCGTGATGCTGCGGCCGAACTGCTGTTCCAACTTAAAGGTCTGGGCCCGGAACACCACGTCCTGGACTCCTCTGTCGGACCCAAAGAACACCACTTCCCGCGCCTTCGCCTGCACGCCCGCCTGTTTTAGCAACGTGCTGAGCCGGACACCTGTGAACTTGCCGCAGGACGAGAGCCCCTGCATCGACCGGCCGCTGTTTCCCGAGCATTCGTAACCGTTGATGACGTCCACCGACTTCATTGCCTTCAAATCCGCGACCGATAACTCCAATGGTTTGTTAACCATGCCTGTAAACTTGATGCGATGTGCTGCGCCATCGATCTCGGGTCTGTTAAAATGGTTGACGGCGAAGAATTGGTCCTTCGGCGTCGTCATCCCATCGATTCTGCGAATGTCTAAGAGCCGGGTTGGTGTATTCGGGTTGGTCGGGTTAAACGTTTTGGGAATATCCGTGAACGGAACATCCGATTCGCCCTGCGCCATTGCCGGTACGGCCATATCCTGAACCAGGGCAAGGAAACTGCCCGCCGCGAGTCCTTTTAGGGTGTCGCGCCGTGTCATTCGCTCAATCATGCTTGGCCTCCTAGAGTCGACTGGGACTGCAACAAGTTAACCGGATTTATCATAACCAGAGAGGCCGCCGAAAGCAACCGAATTGCCATTTAAAGCATCCAACACACTGAGGACAAGTTCTTAGAGAACTCCATGGAAACTCTCGACGAATTAACGGAACTAACCACCCCTTCGGCAGCCGCGGCAGAGGATTTGCCCGAATTCTCCGACGAGCTCGCTGACAGCGAGGCGGATAACGCCTTTACTGACAAGACTTTTGGCGACAAAACCTTTACCGAGGACGCCGAGGATTCCGCATACTCCGATGACCCGGTGCGCGTGTATCTGCGCGAAATGGGATCGGTGTCCCTGCTCACCCGCCAGCGCGAAATCGATCTTGCCCGCCGGATGGAACGCGGCAACCTCCGGATGCGCAAAGCTCTTTCGCGATCGGCCCTGGTTCAGCCGTTGGTTTTCGCTCTTTACGACGACATTCGTCAGGATCGCGTTGCCCTGGAAGACGTCGCCGAAGTCGGTGGCGCCGATGAAGCGGCCAAGAAGCGTGCCCGCGCGTCCGCCATGCGCAAATTCAGCCGCGCCGCCGATCTGCGCGAACAAATGGAAACCCTCCGGCGGAAGCTCGCCGCGACGCCCGAGCGTCAAACTCGAGTTCGTGCGCGCCTTTCCGGCGAGCTCGTCCGGCTGAGCGTGAGATTCTCCCAGGCGATCCGTGAAATTCCGTTCCGCGCCAAGCAGTGGAAAGCCTTCGCGATTGCGCTGGAGACGCAGCTTGAGAAAGCGGTCCGGACCCGCCAGCAAACGTCCGAGCTGCGCCGCAGCGTCGACAAGGCCCGTCAGGGCGAAGCCGAGGCTTTGCAAGCCAAGCGCGCCCTGGTTGAAGCGAATCTGCGCCTGGTCGTCTCCATCGCCAAGAAGTACGTAAACCACGGCCTGCACCTGCTGGACCTGGTTCAGGAAGGCAACATCGGCCTGATGCGCGCAGCCGACAAGTTCGATTACCGGCGCGGATACAAATTTTCGACCTACGCGACCTGGTGGATCCGGCAGGGCATCACTCGCGCCATCTCCGACCAGTCGCGCACCATTCGCGTCCCGGTTCACATGAACGAGATGCTCAACAAGTTCTTCCGCGCCTCCCGCGAACTCGAAAAAGAGCTCAACCGGGTGCCCAGTGACGAAGAAATCGGGCGCCGCATGGAAGTCTCCGCGGCGAAGGTCGGTGAGTTGAAAGCCATCTCCCGCGACCCGGTATCGCTCGACACTCCCGTCGGGAAAGACGGCGAGTCCACCCTCGGGGATCTGCTCGAAGACCCCTGGGTGTCCAACGTAACCGGCACCATGCTCGACACGGACATTCGAGAACAGACCGCCGGTGTCCTCAAGACTCTGTCGCCCAGCGAGGAGCAAGTCATCCGCCTGCGCTTCGGAATCGGCTGCGATCACGAACACACGCTGGCGGAAATCGCCGAGCAATTCGATCTCAGCCGTGAACGAATTCGCCAGATCGAAACCAAGGCCATCCGGCAGCTCCGCGGCCCGGAAACCGCCCGCCGGCTGCGCCCGCTGATGGTCTCCAACAACTAACTGTCTTCCTTGTGGCGCCGGGACCCGCTTGCTAGCGTGCGCGGTTCAGCGGGGACACAGAACCGCGCGCGTCAGCAAGCGGATAGCCGAGTGTCTCTCAGCGGGCGGACGTGGTTGAGAACGGCGCGCCTGGGGGCACGATTACCGTACGATCTGGATGCGATTCGCTTCGCTGTCGGCCACGTAGAGTGCGCCGCCGGCGAACAAAACGCCGTGCGGGCGGGAGAGCTTGCACGCCATCGGATCCGGCTCCGGCCCATCTCCGCGGACGCCCGTTCCGAGGATGGTCGTGATGATCCCGGACTTCAGGTCGATTTTTCGAATCGTGTGGCTTTCGGTGTCGGCGATGTACAGATTCGTGCCGCCGAGCGCCAATCCCTTGGGACCCGACAGCTTGGCATTGATTGCAGGTCCGCCGTCGCCGGTGTAGCCCTGCTCGCCGGTTCCCGCGACGCGATGCAGCGTCTCCGTCTTTGCGTCGATCCGGTAGATGGCGTTGCCTTCGCGCAATGCGAGATACAGGTCGCCATTGTCGGCCATGGCCAGCGTTCGCGGACCGCGCAGCGGCGTTCCGTGGACCGGAGCTCCGTCGGGCGTCGCTGTGGCCTCACCGGTTCCGGCGTACGTTTCGATGATGCCGGTTTCGATGTTCAGCCGCCGGATACGATGGTTCCCGATATCGCAGATCAACAGCCGGCCAGCGCTATCGAACAGGATGCTGTGCGGCTGCCGGAACTGGGCCTTCGTGCCCGGCCCGCCGTCGCCACCGAACCCAGCCACGCCCGTTCCCGCCGCTGTTGAAATCACACCGGATTTCATGTCGACCTTGCGGACGACGTGGTTATCGCGTTCCGCGATATAGAGATCGCCCTTCGAATCGAAGCGCAGCTCGTGCGGCATGTTAAGCGACGCTTCCGTAGCCGGGCCGCCGTCGCCGCGATACGCTTTTTGTCCGTTTCCGGCGATGGTGGTGAGGCGCTTGGTCTTCAGATCCAGTCTGCGGATGCGCTGATTGTCGAGGTCGCAGAAATACAGCGCGCCATCCGGGCCGATGACCAGCCCGTAAGGATTATTGACTTGATTGTCGGAGAAACCGGCGACCCCGGTTCCAACCAGAGTATGAACTGTGGCCGCGCTTGCCAGAAGCGCCGTGCCAACAATCAGAGCAGGGAACTTCACACAAACAGTTTTTCGATCACGTTCCCGGCGACCACCGTCGGCCGTTCTGCGCGTCCGTTGTGCATGTACGTGGTCTTCAAATGGTCCAGCCCCAGCGCCCACAGCATGGATGCGTGAATATCATTCACGTGCCACGGCGTTTCCTCGGCGTGCATGCCGATTTCGTCGGTGGTCCCGATGTACTGGCCCTTCTTGACGCCGCCGCCCATCATCACCGTGGTGAATCCCCACGGATTATGGTCGCGCCCGAGGCCCTTTTCGTTGAACGGAGTGCGGCCGAACTCGCCGCCCCACACGACGAGGGTATCGTCGAGCATCCCGCGAGCTTTCAGGTCGGTCAGCAGGCCGGCAATCGGCTTGTCCGACGCTTTGCACCACTTGCTATGATTCTCTTCGACGTTTTCGTGCGCGTCCCATCCGCTGCCGGAACCGCAATACAGCTCGATGAACCGGACGCCGCGCTCCACTAATCGCCGGGCGAGCAGACAATTGGTCCCGAACGCGCGTGTTTCTTCCTGGTCCATCCCGTACAGCTCCCGGGTCGCGGTGGATTCTTTCGAAAGATCCACGGCTTCCGGAGCCGCGCTCTGCATCTTGTATGCCAGCTCATACGACCGGATGCGCGCGTCGAGTTCGTCGTCCTCCGGCTTGTCCGTCGACCAGATCTCGTTCAGGCGCTTCAGCAGGCCCAGTTGATTTCTCTGCTGCTGATCGCTCATTCCTGCCGGAGGCTTTAAATTAATGAGCGGCGTATCACCCTGGCGGAACTGCGTGCCCTGATAAGAAGCCGGCAGGAATCCTGCGCTCCACTGTTTCGCGCCCCCAATGGGATCTTTGTCGTCGAGCATCACCACGAATGACGGTAGATTCCGATTCGCGCTGCCCAGCCCGTAATTCACCCAAGCGCCAAGCGACGGACGGCCGCTTAGAATCGAGCCGCTGTTCATCTCGGTGACGCCGCCCAGGTGATTGATGCCGTCGGTCCAGCATGAACGGATCACGCTCATGTCGTCGGCGTGCTTCGCGAAATTTGGATACCAGTCCGAGACCCAGATTCCGCTCTGCCCGTACTGCTT
>DATGGL010000293.1:0-14629 GCA_035308605.1 Bryobacteraceae bacterium | reverse complement strand
CGGTTGCGACGGCTCCGCAACATGAATGAACTGCGGACGTTCGCTGGTATTCTCCAGGCTCAGCAGGACATCGGCCACGTAATCGAGCAGAGTTGCCGCATCCGCCGCATCGATCTTATCGGCGGTATCGCTGGGCTTGTGATAATCGCCGTGCAAACCGGAGAAGAAAAATAGTACGGGCACCTGTTTGGTTGTAAACGAGGTGTGATCGCTCGAACCGTAGCCCGCTTTCTCGGCCAGGTCTATATGGAGTGAAGGCGGGACCTTGATCTGTTCGATCAGCTTGGCGAAGGTAGACCCGGTACCTGTGCCGCTCAGGTACACCTTCCCCTCGCGGATGCGGCCGATCATGTCCATGTTGATCATGGCGACGGCGTTTTCGAGCGGCAGGATCGGGTGATTCACGTACCATTCGCTGCCGAACAGGCCCAGCTCTTCGCCGGCGAAGGTCAGGAACAAAATCCCGCGCTTCTGTTTCGGCTGCCGGGAAAACCACCGCGCCAGCTCGATGACGCCCGCCGTGCCGGATGCATTGTCGTCCGCGCCCGGATGGATCGTCCCGGTTTGCGAAGGCGCGAGCGAAAATTCTCCGCCCAGGCCCAGATGATCGTAATGCGCGCCCACGACGACATATTCCGGAGTCTCGCCCGGCAGATACGCGGCGACGTTGTGAGCCATCGCGGTGTCGTGCTTCACGTCCACGTCCAGAGTCACCTTCAATTTCGCCAGCGCGAAGGAATTGGGCTTTTCGCTGTGGTTCATATCGCTGGCGATTTTCTGCAAGTCGCGGCCTTCGGCCTGGAACCAGTTCCATGCGACGGCGACTCTCACTTGCACAAAGAAAACGCCCGCGTCGCTGGGACCCTCAATATGCGCGAACTTCTCAACTTCATCCACCTTGCCCGGATGCGCCGCGAAATCGTTGATCAGGATCACGCCCCGGGCGCCATGCATTTTCGCATTGACGGCTTTTTCGGTGAAGCTGGCCTGTTGGGAAGGAGTCTGCCCTTCGTTCGGCTCATGCCGCAGGACCAGAACTATTTTTCCCGTGACATCGATCCCGGCATAATCGTCATAGCGCTTCGCTTTATCGGTGATTCCGTAGCCGGCGAACACTACCGGCGCTTCCAGCTTTCCGTTTGAAGAAAAACTGAACGGGATAAAATCGCGCACGGGCGCGAGCGAGGCTTCCTTTTCACCCGGCTCGGAATAATGCATGTGATTCCCAGGGCCAAGATGCGCGCCGATGGCCACCGGAAACGCCTGTTCGTAATTCTTCCCATCCGGCGGCTTCAGCCCGAAAGATTTGAATTGCGATTCGATGTAATGCGCGGCTTTTTCGATTTCCGGCGAACCCGTCGCGCGCCCCTTCAACTCCGGCGAGGCCAGATACTGGACGTCCGCCAGATAGGTCTTGGGACTGACATCCGCGGCCGACAGCGCCACGGGGATCAGCCAGATCAGAAGTCGCATGGAATTACTTGACCAGTTTCGGCAGGGTCACTTCGCAGCACTTCTCGTTGCCGCCGGCGGCCACCTGAGCCTGATGATCCAGCTCCAGCTTGATCAACTGCTCGATGGTCTGCCAGTTGAGCCCGCCTTCGAGCTTCCGGCCGTTCAGAAACGCCGTGGGTGTCATGCTGACTTGCAGGGTGTGGGCTTCGTCCACTTCGCGATTGACCTCGGCTTCGGTCGCCTTGCTATCCAGGCAGTGGCCGAGCTGCATCCCGTCCAGGCCTTTTTCCGTCGCGAACGCCTGAAACTTGCTGTTGAAATTGTCCAGCCCGATGCTCTGCTGGTTCTCGTAAGTCCAATCGAAATAATCCCAGAACTTGGCTTTATCCTGGCGGTACACGCAGCGGCCGGCGATAGCGGCGGTGCGGGCCCAGTTATGAATCGCGTCCAGCGGGAAGTCCTTGAATGTGACGCGGACTTTTTCGCCATAGTTCTTGGCGACGTTCTCGCGCAGGATTTGAGCTTCTTCCTTGCAAACCGGACACTGGAAATCGCTGAACACGATCAGAGATACCGGCGCGCCGGCGGCGCCAAAGGCGGGCTGCTGATCGGTCTTGAGCTTATCCAGATTCGGCTGGAACGGGTTCTTATTGATGTTGAATACATCGCCGCGGATCACCGAGTGCCCGTCTTTGGATACGTAAAATATCTCGTCCTTGGTCGCGCCCTTCATCGACCAGTGGACCCAGACGTCGAAGAATCCGGGGAGCTCCGTGGACGGCTTGGCGTCGTCGATCTTCGCCGATACTTCCGGCAGGAACAGCTCGACATTGCGCAAATACGCTTCGAGCGTGGCCTTGTCTAAAGCGGATTTGTCAGCCGGCTTGGTTTGACCGAACGCGGCAACGCCCACCAGAATCAACGCGGCAAGTTTCATGCAGTTCACCCTTAATTATTCTTTACAACACGACTCTTACAGTACGGGCCCAATTCGCCAGGGAACGAATTCGTGATGCCCCAGACGCTCGCTCGAGGTCCGCTGTCCGGAGGCCACCTGTAACAACAGATCGAAAATCTCGTGACCTACTTCGGCGACCGTGGCCTCGCCATCCGCGATGCGCCCGGCGTTTACGTCCATATTGTCGCGCATCCGGCCGTAGGTGTTCGAATTACTCGAGATTTTAATTACGGGAATCGTCGGGAATCCGATCGCACTTCCTCGGCCTGTGGTGAATGCGATGACGTTGCATCCTCCGGCTGCCAGGCCCGTCAGAGAAACCGGATCGTATCCCGGCGTATTCATGAAGACGAATCCCGGCGTGGAAACCCGTTCCGCATAGTCGACCGCATCGTTCAGCGGAGACGTGCCCGCCTTCGCGACGGCGCCCAGCGATTTTTCCAGGATGTTCGTCAACCCGCCTTCTTTGTTTCCAGGCGACGGATTGTCGTCGAAGCTTCCGCCAAACCGGTTGAGGTATTGCTTGTAGCCCTTCACGAACCCCAGCAACTTATCCGCGACCTGGCGATTCCGCGCGCGCCGGATCAGCAGATGCTCGGCGCCGAAAATTTCCGTGGTTTCCGCGAGCACCGCCGAACCGCCCGCTTGCGCCAGCAGGTCCGAACAAACACCCAGCGCCGGATTAGCCGTGATTCCCGAAAACGAATCCGATCCGCCGCAGTTCAGCCCCAGCACGATCTTCGATGCAGGCATCGGCGTTCTTTTTTCCGCGCCCGCACGTTCGATCATCTGGCTGATCTCGCGCCGCGCCGCTTCCACCGTCGCGCGCGTTCCGCCGCTCGATTGCAGCGTCATCCCGACTAATCGATCCGTGCGCGGCGTTCCTTTGCCCAGGTAATGATCGATCTGGTTCACTTCGCAGCCGAGGCCCAGAATAATCGCCGCTGAAACGTTCGGGTGATCCAGCACTCCGGCCAGAGTTCGCTGAAGCTGCATTGTGTCCGGGCCGATCGTGTGGCCGCAGCCTTCACCGTGCGGGAAGGCCACCACTCCGTCGACGTTCTCCGGCAGCGATTCGCCATCGAAGCTGGCAGCGATCAATTCCGCGGTGTGGGCCGCGCAGTTGCTGGCCGCGACCACGGCGATGTAATTCCGCGTCCCGGCGCGCCCGTTTTCGCGCGCATAGCCGAGAAATGTAGGAGCGTCGGCGGGCACGGGCGGAATCGGCCGGTCCGTTGTGGGGAATTCGTATTCGAAGGCGAGTTCTTCGAAGCCGACGTTGTGCGTATGAAGATGTTCGCCCGGTTCGATGGCGACACGGGCCCGCCCGATAACCTGGCCGTACCGGCTGATCGTCTCGCCGGGAGCGATGGCGCGAAGCGCGACCTTGTGTCCCGCTGGAATCGCGGTTCGCGTCCGGATTTCCCGGCCCGCGATGCGGAGCATCGCTCCTTCACTTAAGGGTACCCGGGCGATGGCGACGCTGTCGGAAGGATGAAGATGAATCGCCGAATTTTCCGCAGTGGGGAGTTTGGTAATGCCGAGAAGGCTCATATTTAGTGCGTACTTCTAGCGTAGCAGGACATTCTCGGTAACCTGCTCGCCCAGATGGACGTGAAGCTTGCCGCCGGCCGGATGGATCCACAGTCCGTCCTTGCCCGGCAATGGGATCTCTTCCGGCCCGCTGACGACCTTGAATTCGCCCCACTCTACGCCGTCGATCAACTTCCCGATGTGAATATGGCCGTGGCATTGGGCATGCAGCCGTTCGGCATTGTAGGCCGCGCCCCACTGCTCTCCCCACAATTCCTTCCCCTTCGTGATTGCCGCCCGCCATAGCTCCGTGCGAACGTCTGGAGGCAAATCGGACATCAAATGCATTCCGGGCGAGTGCTGGCGCGGCAGGGCAAGCCACCGGTTCGGCTTCCGGGGGCTGCTATCCTTGACGAAAAATACGATCGTGGCGGCGGGCTGTTTTTCCGCTTCCGCGCAGAGGCCACACTGGCGTTCTAATAGCGTCGCAGGCTGTTGCGGATCGCAGGGGCAGGGGATCTGGGCCGACAATCGCGTTGAAACAAGCGACGTTGAAACAATCCAGAGCGCCAATGTCGCGGCCGTCCGCACGCCTCATTATACTGGAGACTTGCCTCGAAGCTGGCTGCTTGTCCCGCTGCTGATCCTCTATTTATTCGACTTGGGCCGCGTTGGTTTTCTCGGCCCCGATGAGCCGCGTTACGCCTCCATCGGCCGGGAAATGGCTCGCTCGCGCGATCTAATTACTCCCCGTCTCGACGGCCAGCCGTGGTTTGAAAAGCCACCGCTTTTGTATTGGATGACGGCAATGGGCCGGGCTCTCCGGCTGCCGGATGAATGGGCCTCGCGTCTGCCCGTCGTGCTGATGAGTATCGCGTTCCTTATCTTTTTCTTTCAGACCATTCAACGCGAGTTTTCGGATCGCGTCGCCATCACGGCGGCTACGATCCTGGCCACCTGCGCCGGCTGGATCGCCTTCAGCTTCGCCGCCGTCACCGATCTGCCGATGACCGCGACCTTCGCCGCCGCTATGCTGATCGCCATCTTCGAAACGCGGTCAGAACGCGGATATTGGGCAGGCGCGCTGCTCGGGCTCTCGATTCTCGCGAAAGGCCTGGTGCCGGTGGCGTTGTTCGCCCCAACGTTTCTCATCGCCCGCGGAAAACGCCTGACCATGCTCGCCGGATGCATCGCGGTCGCCGCGCCCTGGTATCTCGCCTGCGGCCTTCGCAACGGCAGCGCATTCTGGCAGGACCTGATCTGGAAGCAGCATTTCGAGCGCTACTTCACGCCGGCGCTTCAGCACGTCCAGCATTTCTGGTATTACGGTCCGATCCTCCTGGCGGGGCTGTTTCCGTGGACGCCTCTGGTCGCACTGCTGGCGAGGCGAAAAACATATGACGACGTCCGCGTCCGGTTTCTGGGCGCATGGTTCGTCTATGCGCTGGTCTTTTTGTCCATCAGCCAGAACAAGCTTCCGGGCTACGTCTTGCCGCTTCTGCCCGCGCTCGCGGTCATGCTCGCCGCAGGGCTCGAAAAAACCGGCCCGCATCTGAAATGGTGGCTCAGCGCGAGCGCCCTGATGCTGATCGGCCTTCCGGCGATCGTCGCCGCACTGCCGGACGCGCTTTTGTCGGGAATCCGAAGGGCGCCCGTGGTTTTCACGCCTGCGCTGCCGTTCGTCGCCGTCGCCGGGCTGGTCTGGTGGCTCGCCTGGCGCGAACGGACCATTCTCGCGGTTCTTGCAACGGGACTCGCGGTCGCCGCGAGCGTGGTGTACGTGAAAGTGAAAACCTTCCCTGTTCTCGACGACCGGGTTTCCGTGCGCGCGTTTTGGAAGACCAACAGCGTCCAAGCTGGAGCGGCTTGCGTTGACCCGGGTGTCCGGCGCGAATTGGTCTACGGACTGAACTACTACGCGTTGCACCCGTTCGCCGAGTGTTCCGCCGGCGCCCAACCGCGTATTGTCGTTCGCGCCGACGGGCTGGCGATTCAGCCGTAAAACCCCATCCCGTGAACCCCGGCGATTGTTTCCTTGCGACCGGATGCCATGTATGATAATCTCTATAGACAAGTAGACTATGTCCGTCGCTGATTTCCCCACGGATCTCCAACTAATAGAGCAGGAATACGATACGACCGTCCGGCAGGACATCGAGCTATTCCGGTCCCAGGCGGAATCCTACTCGGCCGGGGTGATTAACGACGATCAGTTCCGTCCCCACCGTCTGCGCCGGGGAATTTACAGCCAACGCCAGGTTGGGGTTCACATGATCCGGACCAAGGTTCCGGGCGGTCTTCTTACTGCCGGTCAAATGCGTCAATTAGCCGGAATTGCGGATGATTTCGGCGGCGGCAAAGGGCATCTGACGACGCGGCAGAACATGCAGTTCCATTTCGTCCCGCTGCGGGATGTTCCGGATCTTCTGCATCGCCTGGCGGATGTTCGTCTGACCACGCGGGAAGCCTGCTACAACACGGTTCGCAACGTCACTGCCTGTCCGCTCGCCGGGCTTCATCCCGAAGAGCCCTTTGATGTCCAGCCCTACGCTCGACGGCTGGCGTTCGCCTTTCTGCACAAGGATTTAACGGATAATCTTCCCCGAAAGTTTAAGGTCGCTTTCTCCGGCTGCCCGGACGATTGCATCGCTTCAGCCATCAACGACGTCGGACTGCGAGCGGTAATTCGTGACGGCGTAAAAGGCTTCCGCGTCACGGTTGGTGGCGGATTGGGCCCGCTGCCCACCGAGGCCAAGCTGCTGGACGAGTTCATACCGGCGGAAAGCGTCGTAAACCGCGTGGAAGCCGTGATTCGCGTGTTCAACGTCCACGGCAACCGGAATAACAAGAACAAGGCGCGCCTGAAGTTCGTGATGCGGGAGCGCGGGTTCGACTGGCTGCGTGAGGCGATCGAGGAGCAATATCGCGACATACTGTCGAACGGCGGTATCCCGATGCCCGACGAGGTCCCGGAAGGATTCGGTGGTTTTCAGCCGTATCCACCACCGAAAGGGACTGGCGATTTGCTGCCGCTCTTCGAGTCCGAATCCGAGTCGTTCCAAGCCTGGAAGGCGACCAACGTCCAGCCGCAGAAACAGCCGGGGTATTCGATCGTCACCGTGAAGGTTCCGCAAGGCAACCTGACCGGCCATCAGATGCGAGAACTCGCGCGTTTGAGCGAGCAGGCCGGGGACGGTTCTCTGCGCTTTGCGATGAACCAGAACGTCGTCCTTGCCTACGTTCCCGCGGGCGCTTTGCAGCGGGTTTATGGCGCTCTGGGCGAACTGGGCCTGAATGAGGCCGGCGCGGATGAAATCAGCGACGTTATAACTTGCCCCGGTGCATATAGTTGCAACCTGGGTCTCACCAAGACCATGGGGTTGGGCGACGCCCTCTCACGGATGCTGCACACGCAGACAGACCCGCTGGTCAAGCGCCTCAAGATCAACGCGAGCGGATGCCCGAACTCCTGCGGCCAGCACTGGATCGGCGATATCGGCTTCTACGGCAATGCCCGCAAAATCGAAGGCAAGGAAGTCCCCTATTATCTGATGCTTCTAGGTGGGACGCAGCACGAATTCGGCGTCGCGATTCAAAGCCTTCCGGCACGTCTGGCTCCGGTCGCGGTCGAGAGAGTACTCGCTCACTTCACCGAGCATCGTGTTGCGAATGAGACATTTAGAGCCTACGTATTAAGGCACAAGGTGGAGACTTTCCGCAAGCTCACTGCGGATCTTGCGAAACCAGCCGAGTATTCCCCGGACATGTACAAGGATTGGGGCGACGAAGTCGCCTTCTCCCTTGAACTAGGCCGCGGCGAATGCGCAGCGTAGGACGATTCTGCAGTCTTTCACCACTGAACCGCGCGCGACAGCAAGCGGGTCCACGCATGCGGTACCGCATTACAACCGATCAGCAATACCGTCCGGCGAGCTGGCTTTGACTTAAACTCTTCCGGAACCACCGGGGAGGCCGCAGTACCCGCTCGCTATCGCGCGCGGCTCTGTGTCGCTCCTGTCAAATCTTAGCCCGACACTGAACCGCGCGCGACAGCAAGCGGGTCCACGCATTGGGTACCGCGTCAGAACCGGCCGATCAACAATACCGTACGTCGAGCTGGTCGTGACTTTAAACCGTTGCGCGACCATCGGGCCGAACTATATTCTGAACCGGCAGGCCGCAGTACCCGCTCGCTACCGCGCGCGGTTCCGTGTCGGGACTGTCAAATCTTAGCCCGGCACTGAGCCGCGCGCGACAGCGAGCGGGTTACAACCGATCAGCAATATCGTACGTCGAGCTGGTCGTGACTTAAACTCTTCCGGAACCACCAGGGCGAACTATATTCTGAACCGGTGCCCGCTCGCTATCGCGCGCGGCTCCGTGTCCTGTCAAATCTTAGCCCGACACTGAACCGCGCGCGACAGCAAGCGGGTTTCGACTTAAACTCTTAGCTCCGTTTGGAACTGCGCGCCGTCTGAATCCGTGGCGTCTCGACCGATGCGCCCGTGGCCGCCGCCATCGCCGGAAGCGTGATCGAAGTATCCACCAGGCGAGCCATATCCTGAACCGGCAGGCCCTCGGCTTCCTTGGCGAACCGCAGAGTGCGAGCGTTGCCGTCGAAATCGACGCGGATCCAGTCGCCGCCGCGAACCTGGTCGGTCGCGATCAGATTGGACATCGGCTGTACCAGCAGCCGTTCGATGGCCCGCTTCAGGTGACGGGCGCCGTACTTCATATCCGTGCCCTCTTCGAGCAGGAAGTCTTTGCTGGTATCGGACAGCGTGAACACAAACGCGCGATCCGAAGTGTTGAACACGCGCTGTTGCACCAGATTGAGCTCGATGTCGAGAATCTTCTTGAGCTGCTCGGTGCCGAGCGGCTGGAAGGTGACAATCTTGTCGAGCCGGTTCATGAACTCCGGAGTGAACTTGCGCCGCGCCGCTTCCAGTCCGCTGCGAGCGAGTTTACCGGTAGTTTTTTCGTCAAACGTTCCGGTGGCGGTACGTTCCTGCGCTTCGCGGACGTTGAAACCGAGCTTCGGGCTCATGATGTTGCTCATCTCGGACGCGCCCAGATTGCTGGTCATGAAGATCATGGCGCGCGAGAAGTCGACCTTGCGGTTGTCGCCGAGCGTCAGAGTGGCCTTGTCCAGAATTCCCAGCAGCAGGTTCCACAGCGCGTCGGACGCCTTTTCGATTTCATCGAAAAGAACAAAACTCACCTTCATCGTATCGGTGTGATACTGATTCAACACTTCCTGAGACAGCAGCGGATGCGTTTCCCGGTGCCCCAGGTATCCTGGAGGCGAGCCGATCAGCTTCGCGATCTCATGGCTGTGTTGAAACTCCGCGCAATCGATCTTGATGACCGCGCGAGGGTTCTTCAGCAGCGCTTCCGCTGTGGCCTCGACGATGCGGGTCTTTCCGGACCCGGTCGGCCCGAGGAACAGAAAGTTTCCGATAGGGCGGCCGGGCGCGCTCATACCGGTCAGATTCATCTGATAGATGTTGACGATCTGCTCGATTGCCTCATCCTGACCGATGATCATCCGACGCAGATTCGTCTCGAGCGACAGGGCGTCTCTGCCTGTCTTCGCCGGATCCAACGGGATGTTTAGCCGTACCATTTTATCTACCGCCTTTCTCGAACCCTTGGGAACCGACTGCCTTTCGGCCCCCCTCCACAAACTCTCAGGCAACCCAAGTGCCATTTCTTTAGATGCTCCTGCTTCGAACGCGATTCTGTCGTGCCATCTATCTCTTCGGCTTACTCGGGCGAACTTCTACCCGGCTTATTAACGTCCGTTTGGGCATTTGGAGCAGGGTCCGCACGATTTCGGCGATGTCCTCGGGCCAGATCTTCCAGTCTTCGCTTAAACCGCCCACAACCCCATGCTGTGCGCTGGATAGGCTGAACTCCGTCGCAACGCTTCCCGGCATGATGTAACTCACCCGCACATCGTCGTTTCTTTTGTCCAACATCATGGCCTCAGTGAAACCCGTCAAGGCAAATTTGGAAGCGTTGTATGCAGCCCCGCCCGCAAAGGCATTCTTCCCAGCCAGGCTACTTATATTGACGATGTATCCACTCCCCCTGGTTCCGAATCTGAACAAAGCTTCACGAGAGCAGTAGAAAGCGCCGCTGAGATTAGTCTCGATGGTGTTCTTCCACTCTTCGATGGAAATGTCGGAGACGGAGCGAAATAAACCGACGCCGGCGTTGTTGACCAGAACATCGATTCCGCCGAAGCGGGAATCCATGAACTGGAACAGCTGGCCGACCTCTTCATAGTTCCTTACATCGGCTGCTTTGCCATCGACTTTACCAGGGGTTTCCGAGGCTAACGACCGCACCGCGGCATCGACGGAATCCTGACGCCGCCCGCAGATGGCGACCGACGCTCCCTGTGATAGCAGCATCTTCGCGATGGCTCGCCCGATCCCGCGAGTGCCTCCCGTGACCAGACAGACTTTACCCTCGATAGCGTTCAGGACATTTTCCATGAATCTTAGGTTAGAGCTTCTCGGGAGACTGCTGAGAAACACGCGGACCAGTTTAATGAGAGCAGCGTGTGCGAACGCGCGACGCACTCAGTGCCGGCGCTCTACCGTATAGAACGAACGTCCTACCCGCATGCCCGCAACTATGACGATGAATACCCCAGGTTGTGCGCGAAGGTGAAACGCTACGAATTTCGTCCGCTCGGCCTTATTGGTCCGCGCGTGTGTCAAAAGCGAGCACGGTTGCGCCAGAATGCGCAAAATTGGCCAGGTCCGCAGCCGTTGCCTGCCCCTCCGGCGAAACCAACGCAGCTTGAAGGTCGGCCATGGAATCGAAGTTCAGCCGGACGACAAGGTGCGGCGCGCTGCCCATGATCGCCATCGGCGGCGCCGTGCTGAAACTCATGCCGCGCAGGCCCGGGATCTTGCGGGCGATGGGAGCGTGGGTTTCAAAGTAATACTTGTCGAACGCCGCGGCATCCGCCGGCGGGTTGTAGAGAACCAGGATCTGGGCCATTGCGATACATGGTACTGGAGCAAACGTCGTAAGATCAAGGAAAGTGGCGGAAACGAGTATTTTTTGGCTGCGTGTGGCCGCGTGTCTGTATGCGCTGGGGCTATTGCACTCGATGCTGGCCGTGGTGCGTCGCAACCAGGGAGTGTTTCCGATGGCCCTGGGAGCCTTCCGGGTGGGCGTGGTGCTTCACGCCGTGGCGCTCGTCGAGATGGCCATGGCGATCGGCCGTCTGCCTCTCGACAATTTTTTTGAAACCTTGAACCTCTGCGCGTTCCTGATCGCGCTGGTGTTCCTGCTGGTGCAATGGAGGTACAACTTTGCCGGCACGTCCGTGGCGCTATTCCCGCTGGTCTTTCTGATGACGCTGGTGGCTTCCATGGAACAGCCGGTGGCAACCTGGTCCAATGTCGGCATTCGCGATGCCTGGCTGATCGTGCACATCATCCTGGTGCTGGCGGGATTCGCGGCGCTGCTGCTGACGGCGGTCGCTTCGGTCTTCTATCTGGTTCAGGAGAAGCGGCTGAAGAGCAAGAAAAGCGGGACGCTGCTCGAAAAGCTGCCGCCGCTGGGAACCCTGGACAACATGATCACCATTTCCATGGGCCTCGGTTTCGTCCTGCTGACGCTGGGCGTGATTTTTGCTGTAACGTGGGCGTTCATTGAATCGGGGACGCGCTGGATCACGGACCCGAACATCCAGCTTTCTTTCTTCACCTGGCTGCTGTGCCTGTTGATGATTTTCCTGCGAGCCTCGGCGGGCTGGCGGGGGCGCAAGGCGGCGGTGATGGCGCTGGCGGTGCTGGGATGCGCGGCGGCGACGTGGGCTGCCCATATCGGGATTCGGCCAACCTTAACACCATGAAGTTGTTCGTCACAGGTCTGAATCATCGAACCGCGCCGGTGGAGGTCCGCGAGCGTCTGGCGTTCGAGGATCTTGCTCTTCGAGACGCCCTGGGAAGCCTGAAGCAGCGCCCGGGTCTGTTAGAGGGAATGATTCTGTCGACCTGCAATCGCGTCGAGATCACGGTGACGGCCGAGGAGCAGACCGACGCCGAGGCCTCAGTCGAACATTTTTTGGCTGAAACGCGTTCGGTGGACCGCTCCTGGGTGTCGCCGTATCTGTACCGTCATGACGGACCCGACGCCATCCGGCATTTGTTCCGAGTCGCATCCAGTCTCGATTCGATGATTGTCGGGGAGCCGCAGATCCTGGGGCAGTTGAAAACGGCCTACGCGCTGGCGAAGGAATGCGGCGCGATCAGCGGATTCCTGGAATTGGTCCTGACGCGCGCGTTCAATGTTGCCAAGCGGGTTCGGTCGGAGACGGATATCGGGCAAAGCGCCGTTTCTGTGAGTTACGCCGCGGTCGAACTGGCGCGGGAGATTTTCGGATCGCTGGCGGGGAAGAAAGTGCTGGTAGTAGGCGCGGGGAAAATGGCCGAATCCGCCGCGCGTCATCTCCGGCGTTCCGGAGTTTCGGAAATTCTGGTGACCAACCGCACCCGGTCGCGCGCCGAGGAAATGGCCGAGGAATTTCACGGCCGCGTGGTTCCGTACGAACAATTTCTGACGGCGCTGCCCGAAATCGACATTCTGCTCGCGTCGAGCGGCGCTCCGCACTACATTCTGACCCGCGAACAGATGCGCGGCGTGATCGGGCGCCGTAAGAACCGGCCCATGTTTCTGATCGACATCGCCGTGCCGCGGAACATCGAGCCGGACGTGAATAAGCTCGACAACGTTTTTCTGTACGACATCGACGATCTGGGCCGGGTGGTGGAAACGAATTTGAAGGGCCGGGTCGAAGTCGCGGTACAGGCCGAGGATATCATTCGCGAGGAAGTCGAACGGATGATGCTCCGGCTAAAGACACGGGAAGTGACGCCGACGATTGTCAGCCTCCAGGAGCAGCTTGAGAGTCTACGGGCAGCGGAGATCGAGCGGATGCGCGGCAAACTCGGTCCTCTGAGCCCGCAGCAGGAAGAAGCAATGCAGGCGATCACGCGCGGAATCGTGAACAAAATCGCGCATGGACCCATTTCGGAGCTGCGGAAGCAGGCGGCCGACCCAAGCGGAGCGCACCTGGTCGGCATCATCCGCAAGCTGTTTCGCCTCGGAGAACACGGATGAGCGAAAACGGATGAGAGAACACGGATGAAGATAGTAGTGGGTTCGCGCGGGTCGAAGCTCGCGCTATGGCAAGCGCATCACATTGCGGCGCGGCTGACGGAACTGGGCGCCGAGACCAGCATCGAGATTATTAAAACGACGGGGGACAAGATCACCGACGTGCCGCTGGCGAAGGTCGGCGGCAAGGGCCTGTTTACCAAGGAAATCGAAGAGGCGCTTCTTGCCCGGACTATCGATGTCGCGGTGCATAGCCTGAAAGATGTTCCTTCCGAGATACCGGCCGGGCTTACTTTGGCGGCGATGCCGGAGCGCGAAGATCCACGGGACGCGCTGGTCGGCTTGCCGCTGGATCAGCTTCGTGAGGGTACCCGGGTTGGAACCAGTTCTCTTCGCCGCGCGGCGCAGCTTCTGGCGCTTGGTCGAGGCCTGGTTACGGAGACGCTGCGCGGCAACGTCGATACGCGCCTGCGGAAACTGGATGACGGCGAATACGACGCGATCGTTCTGGCCGCCGCGGGGCTTCGGCGATTGGGTTGGCAGGATCGCATTTGCGAACTGATTCCCGTCGACGTCATGTGTCCGGCGGTCGGGCAGGGAGCGCTGGCGATCGAGGCTCGCGACGATGCCGGGCCGGCGCTGGAACTGGTGAAAAAGCTGAATCATCACCCGACCATGCTGGCCGTCACGGCGGAGCGCGCTCTGCTCGCCACTCTCGAAGGCGGCTGCCAGGTTCCCATTGGAGGCTACGCGCGCGTCGACGGAGAGACGATTCATCTGCGGGCGATCGTCGCGTCGCCGGATGGCACGCGTATCGTGCGTGGAGAGCGTTCGGGCTCGGATCCGGGAAAAATAGGCACGGACCTCGGACGCGAATTGCTCGATAGGGGCGCGCGGGAGATTCTCAAAGAAGCTTACGCCGCATGAGTGGCGACGGAAAAGTCTTTCTCGTCGGGGCCGGGCCCGGCGATCCGGGCTTGATCACGGTAAAGGGCCGCCAGATTCTGGAGCGCGCCGATGCGGTCTTCTACGATCATCTTGCCAGCGACCGCCTGCTGGATCTGGTTCCCCCACATGCCGAGCGCGTCTACGTTGGGAAAAAGCGATCAGCCCACGAGTATTCGCAGGACGAGATCTCCCAGATGCTGGTCGAACGCGCGCGCCGGGGTGGTACCGTCGTCCGTCTGAAGGGCGGCGATCCCTTCATCTTCGGCCGGGGCGGTGAAGAGATCGAGGCCCTGTGCGCCGCCGGCATTCCGTTTGAAATTGTGCCCGGCGTGACCACGCCGCTGGGGATCGCCGCGTACACAGGCGTCCCGCTCACGCATCGCGAGCATACCTCGGCGGTGACTTTCGTGACCGGCCATAGCGTCGCAGCGATCGACTGGGGGAAAGTCGGCGCCACGGAAACGATTGTCGTGTTCATGGGACTGGTCAATTTTCCGGAGATTGCCCGGGAGCTGATCGCGCATGGCCGTTCTGGCGAGACTCCCGCGATGGCCGTACGCTGGGCGACGCGGCCGGATCAGCAGACCATCG
>DATGGL010000292.1:0-8705 GCA_035308605.1 Bryobacteraceae bacterium | reverse complement strand
ACGGGCATTTTACGGCCCCGGGCCGATCAAAGTCGATTTCAAGGCGATGGGCGAGCGCGCTTCCAGGGTTGTCATGACGCGATGCGAAATTGAGCGTGTGGAGGGGGAACGATTCAGCCGGCGGACCGGCCAGCGCCACTCGCTCGGCGGATTCATCGGCGTCGCCGAGTACGAAGGCGAACTCGGGGAGTTTATGCCATATCTGGAAATCGCCCGGTGGACTGGGGTCGGACGGCAGACCGTGTGGGGAAAGGGCGAAATTGCCTGCGAAATTTTTTGAGCGCGAGCTGGTAAGGGGATGGCTGCACGAACCCGCCTCGCCGTCGGGTGATGGGCTTGCGATCACGCACGGCGCCGGATCAAATTGCGAGGCGGCGTTGATCAAAGCAGTCGCGGAGGCGTTCGCGCAGGACGGAATGTGGGTGCTGCGATTCGATCTGCCTTACCGACAGGAGAGGCTGCATGGGCCACCGTTTCCCGCGCAGGCGGCGCGCGATCGCGAAGGCATCCGCCGCGCGGCCGAGGCGCTTCGCGAATTTTCGACGCGACATGTTTATCTCGGCGGCCATTCCTATGGGGGCCGTCAAACCACCATGGCCGCCGCTGAGCGTGCCGAACTGGCGGACGGCCTCCTGCTGCTTTCGTATCCCTTGCATCCGCCGCGCAAACCGGATCAGCTTCGCACGGGACACTTTGGTGAACTGCGGACGCCGGCGTTATTTGTGCATGGAACGCGCGACCCGTTCGGATCGATCGACGAGCTGCGGGCCGCACTGGCCGCCATTCCGGCGCACACGGAACTCATGGTCGTCGACGGCGCGCCGCACGGCCTGCCGGCCAAGATCGCGCCGCCGTTGCCGCATCAATTTGGTAGGTTCTTAGCGCGCTAAGGCGCTCTCATTTCAGGCTCCGAGTCGTCTATTCGGAGGCCCGGGCGCCTCCTTATAATCCCGAGTGAGGGACTCTCGGGTGCTGTACAAGCTGTCGGAATCGATCGAGCGTTGCGGGGCGCTGATCGCCGTTGTCTTACTCTCACCATTGTTCGCGTTCGTCGGCGTGACCATTTTCGTTTTGTCAGGACGAGGGCCGATGGTGGCACATCGGCGATTGGGCCGGTTCGGCGTTCCGTTTTGGATGCTCAAATTCCGGTCGATGTGGAACGAGCCAACCGCCGCCGGCTTCATTGAATATTTACCCGATCGAAAAGTTCCGGAAGTGAAGGCGGGAGTCGATCCTCGCGTCACCAGCCGGTTCGCGGCGTTCTGCCGGAAATATTCCATCGACGAACTGCCCCAGCTTTGGCACGTGGTGCGCGGGGAAATGTCTCTGGTGGGTCCGCGGCCCGTGACTCCGGTGGAATGGGAGAAATATTACGGCGCGGCGTCATCGGAAGTTCTGAATTTGAAACCGGGACTGAGCGGCTTATGGCAGACGCGCGGGCGAAATCGGCTGACCTATCGCCAGCGCAGGCGGCTGGACATCTTTCTGGCCCGTCACTACTGCCTGCTTTTGTACATGCGGATTCTCGGCCAGACTGTGCCGAGAGTGATCGCCGGGCGGGATGCGTGGTAACCGTGACCCCGCTGCTTCGGGGCCGGGACCCATTGCGGTGGGCCCGCGGATTGGAGTATAGTCGGTGCTGGAACGGTGTTTACCCTAGGAGGTGTCCATTGAAGAAGCTCGCTTTTGCGTTCGCGTTGGCAACCATCTCGGCCTCGGCCGCGGATTGGACCGGCTACATTGTAGACGCGTCGTGTGCCAGTAAGAAGGCGATGTGGGGCAATGAAGCTTGCGCCAAGAGATGCATGGGTCGCGGCGACAAAGCTGTGTTCGTGACGGAAGACGGGAAAGTTTACAATATCCCCGCCCAGGACAAGATCAAGGACGTTGCCGGCAAGAAGGTGACGCTCACTGGAAAGATGGATGGCGACACAATCGCTGTCGATAGCGTCAAAGCGGAATAGTTTAGTTATTCGGGGCCGGATAGTTTTCTCCGGCCCTTCCCCACCTCAGTAGTTTCCCCCAAAATAACAAACTCGTCGGATGAGGTACACTGCCTCGTGATGGCGTACCGAAAAATTGTCCCCGGCAGCCAGCCGGAGTGCCACCACGACGCATATCGATCCTCCATCGGCCGCGTGCCGTCGAAGCCGCTCATCCAGTTGCCGCCTACGATTTCCGAACTGAGCGGCCCTGTGTACGGTCATGATTCCATCGGCGAGACGGACAACGATCTGACCCGTCAACATCCGGGCGACCCACTGGGCGAGCGCGTGATCCTGACGGGACGCGTTCTGGACGAGGATGGCCGGGCCGTTCCGCATACTCTGATCGAGATCTGGCAGGCGAACGCGGCGGGGCGATATTCGCACGCCAAGGACAATCATCGCGCTCCGCTGGATCCGAACTTCACGGGAGCGGGCCGCACTTTGACGAATGCGAATGGCGAGTACCGGTTTGTGACCGTGAAGCCTGGAGCGTATCCCTGGCGTAACCATCCCAATGCCTGGCGTCCCGCCCATATTCATTTCTCGCTTTACGGCCCAGCCCTGGTTACGCGCCTGGTCACGCAGATGTATTTCCCCGGCGATCCTTTGTTTTATCAGGACCCGATTCTTCAGTCGATCCCGGATGAAAAAGCCCGGCAGCGGCTGGTCTCGACATTCGACATGGAATCGACGGAGCCGGAATGGGCGCTTGGATACCGCTTCGACATCGTTCTGCGGGGCCGTGAGTCGACCCCGTTTGAGGGCCGCCTGTGAGCGAATTGATTGCGACGGCCTCACAGACGGTCGGTCCGTTCTTTCACGTCTTCTTCAAGCCGGAAACGCTGCGCGCGACGATGTTCGGTCCTGAAGCCGCAGGAGAGCGTCTTCGATTGACGTGCCGCGTGGTCGACTCGAAGGGTCTTCCGATACCGGACGCCCTGATCGAGCTGTGGCAGGCGGACGGGAACGGCGAGTACAGCTCCGGCGGGTTTGGCCGCCTGGCCACCAGCGATGAAGGCGTCTGCGTTTTCGAAACCATTCGGCCGGGACGCGTGCCTGGACTGAATGGCCAACGCCAGGCTCCGCATATCAACGTCATTGTGCTTGCGCGGGGATTGCTGCGGCATTTTCACACCCGCATCTACTTCGCGGGCGACCCTGCGAACGCAGAAGACGCGGCTCTCCTGCTGGTTCCCGAAGACCGTCGGTCGACTTTGATGGCGCGTCTGAATCCTGAGCAGAGTGGCTCCTGGGATTTTGAGATTCATCTGAGCGGCGAACGCGAGACGGTGTTCTTCGACATATAAGATGGGCTCATGCGCCTGATCGATAGTCTTGCGACCACGCCGGCGATGGCAGAGGTTTTTTCCGACGCGTCGCTGTTGCGGGCCATGCTGGATTTCGAATCGGCTCTGGCGCGCGCGGAAGCGGAAACAGGCGTAATTCCTAAATCGGCGGCGGAAGCGATTGGCCGCGCGGCGCATCCCGAAGGATTCGATGTTGCAAAACTCGCGCAGGAGAGCTTGCGCGCGGGTACGTTGTCCATCCCTTTGGTAAAAGCATTGACCGCGCGCGTGCGCGAAACGGATGAAGAAAGTTCGCGATTTGTGCATTGGGGCGCGACCAGCCAGGATGTTGCGGATACGGCGATTGTCCTGTTGCTCCGCCGGGCTTCGGCGATCCTGGCATCCGATCAGGCGCGTCTGGAGCGCGCGCTGCGGCGTTTGTCAGAAGAACACGCGGCAACGGTCATGTTGGGGCGAACGCTCCTGCAGCCGGCGCCTCCCGTCACCTTCGGGCTGAAGGCGGCGGGGTGGTTTGGAGCGCTGCGCCGCGGCTGGGCGCGGCTTGAATCCGCTTTCGAAGACGGGATGATTCTGGAATTCGGGGGAGCATCCGGCACTCTTGCGGCCTTGGGCGAACAAGGCGTTGATGCCGGCAACGCGCTGGCACGGCAGCTCAAGCTGCGGAACCCGGAAGCTCCGTGGCACGCGCATCGCGATCGGTTGGCGGCGGTGATCTGCGCTTGCGGAATCTATGCCGGCAGCCTGGCGAAGATGGCTCACGACATCGCGCTACTGATGCAAGGCGAGGTGGGAGAGGCAGCAGAGGCCGGCTCGGAAGGGCGCGGCGGGTCCTCCACGATGCCGCACAAGCGCAATCCGACAGGCTGCTCGATGGCCTTGGCGGCCGCGCACCGGGTGCCGGGGCTGGTCGCGAGCTTCTTATTTGGGATGACGCAGGAACACGAGCGGGGAGCCGGCGGCTGGCAGGCGGAGTGGACCACGATCGCACGCGTGATGGAGGACACGGCTCTGGCCCTCGCATCCATGGCGGAAGTCGCGGAAGGTTTGAGCGTCGACACAGCCCGGATGCGCGCGAACATCGGCGCAACCCGGGGCGTGATTTTCGCGGAGCGCGCCATGATTCTGCTCGGCTTGACCCTGGGCCGCGATGCAGCGCATAAACTGCTGGAACAAGCCACGCGGCGAACCATCGAGACTGGACGCAGGCTTGCGGACGTGATCGCGGAGCTTCCGGAAGCGGCTCTTGTGTCCAAGGAGCAGATTGAAGATCTGGACGTGCCGGAAGCGTATCTCGGTTCCGCGGAAACATTCCGGCGGCAACTGCTGGCGCCGTAATCGAAAAGGAGCGTCGTGCCTTTCATCCATATCGACGGTGTGCGGATCTACTATCGGCTCGATGGCGCCGAAGACAGGCCGGCGCTGGTCCTGTCGCATTCGCTTGGCGTGGATCACGGCCAGTGGGATTCGCAGATGCCGGACCTGATCCCGAGCTTTCGCGTTTTGCGTTACGACATTCGGGGGCACGGAGCTTCGGATGCACCTTCGGGAGACTATTCGATTGAGCGGCTGGGCCGCGACGTCCTGGCGCTCGCCGATGCCTTGAATATTCTAAACTTCGCGTTTTGTGGAGTTTCGTTAGGCGGCATGATCGGCCAGTGGCTCGCGGCGCGCGCAGCCGATCGTCTGACTCACGCAGTTCTGGCGAACACGTCCGCGCGGCTGCCCGACCCATCGGCGATGGAGACGCGACGGAAGACCGTGCTCGACAGCGGGATGTCGGCGATTGTCGACATGGCGATGGGGCGATTCTTTTCGCAGGGCAACACGTCACCGCAGACGGTCTCGATCCGCAGAACGTTTCTCGCAACGAATCCGGAGGGCTATGCGGGATGCTGCGCGGCCATTCGAGACATGGATAACCGGCCCTTATTACACGGCATCAACATTCCGGCGCTGGTCATCGGTGGGGATCGCGATATCTCGACCCCGTGGACCGGTAACGGCGACGTGCTGGCTGAATCGATTCCGGACGTGAAGACTTTGCAGCTTCCCGCAGCGCACCTTTCCAATGTCGAGCGTCCTCGTTCGTTCAGCGCGGCGCTGCTCGATTTCGCCCTGCCGAGGAGCAGCGGCGGTCCTCTTGAGGCCGGGTTCGCCACACGGCGGGCGGTTCTTGGCGAGGATTATGTGGATCGCGCCATTGCGCGGACCACTTCGTTTACGCGAGAGTTCCAGGAGATGATCACCCGCCAGGCGTGGGGGACCATCTGGACCCGGCCGGGTCTCGACTGGCTCACCCGGCGATTACTTACGCTGGCGACGACTGCCGCGCTGGGCCGCTGGGAGGAATTTCGCCTCCACGTCCGTACCGGCCTCGCTCACGACCTCGAGCCGTGCGATATCAAAGAAGTGCTCCTTCAGACTGCGATTTACGCGGGCATTCCCGCCGCGAATACTGCCTTCACGATCGCCGGCGAGGAAATCTCGAGCCAGGAACCACAATGAGAACACAGCCGCCGTTTCGCGCCGATCACGTTGGCAGTTTATTGCGCCCGGCCGCTCTCAAAGACGCCAGGGCGCACTTGGCTGCCGCGGATCTGAAGGCAGTTGAGGATCGCGAGATCATCCGGGCGATCGAGAAGCAGCGTAGTGTGGGGCTCCTCGCGGCGACCGATGGCGAATTCCGCCGCGCGATGTGGCATTTCGATTTTCTGGAACATCTCGAGGGTGTCGAGTCATTCACGGCGGATCACGGGATCGCGTTCAAAGGAGGGCTGGAAACGGCCGCCAAAGGCCTGCGCGTCACGGGAGAGATTGGATTCTCGACGCATCCCATGCTCGAACACTTCCGCTTCCTGAAGGAAAATTGCCGCGATGTGGCGGCGAAGATGACCATCCCTTCCCCCAGCGTCCTGCACTTCCGCGGAGGACGCCGGGCTATCGACCCGGCGATTTATCCCGACATGAACGAGTTTTACCTGGATCTGGCGGAGGCGTACCGGCTCGCGGTCGCAGCGTTCGCCGAAGCGGGCTGCCGGTATTTACAGCTCGACGAAGTCAATCTCACCTATCTTTGCGACGAAGAGCAGCGCGCCGGGTTGCGCGCCCGCGGCGACGATCCCGATCAGCTCCCTGGAATCTACGCGGCAATGATCAATCACGCGATCTCCGGCCGGCCGCCGGACATGGCGATCACGATGCACCTGTGCCGGGGCAACTTTCGTTCGAGCTGGATCGCGTCTGGGGGGTATGAAGCCGTCGCCGACGTTTTATTCAACCAGATCGATGCCGACGCTTATTTCATGGAGTACGATACGGACCGCGCAGGAGGCTTCGAGCCGCTGCGTCTGTTGCCGAAAAACAAGACGGTCGTGCTCGGTCTGATCAGCTCGAAGACCGGCGATCTCGAATCCGAGGACGACATCAAACGAAGGATTGACGCGGCGGCGAAACACGTCGATATCGGCCAGCTCTGCCTCAGTCCGCAGTGCGGGTTCGCGAGTACCGAGGAAGGCAACCTTCTGACCGAGGATCAGCAATGGGCGAAGCTCGCCCGTGCCGTCGAGGTGGCGCACGAAGTTTGGGGCTGAGCGAGCACGTGAATCGGACTCGTACACAGGTCGCCATCGTGGGAGCCGGCCCTGCGGGTCTGATGCTCTCGCATCTGCTTCACGCGAGGGGCATCGAATCGATCGTCCTTGAAAGCCGCAGCCGCGACTATGTGGAGGATCGCGTGCGCGCCGGTGTGCTGGAGCACAATACTGTCGAGATCCTGTGCCGCTACGGGCTCGCGGAACGGCTAAGAAAGCACGGTCTTCGTCATGATGGGCTGTGGCTGAGCTTCGCGGGATCGCGTCACCACATCAACATGAGCGAGCTGACCGGCGGGAAAGCCATCATGGTCTACGGGCAGCACGAAGTGGTCCGGGATCTGATCCAGGCCCGGCTTGCTTCGGGCGGGGCCCTTGAATTTGAGATCGAAGATCTCACCCTGCACGATATCGATGCTCCGACCCCGATCGTTCGTTATCGCAAGGGTGGAGCGGAACATGAAATCGTGTGCGATTGGATCGCGGGATGCGACGGGTCCCATGGGGTTTGCAGGCCTTCGGCGCGGGGGCTGAGCGAATTCGAACGAGTCTACCCATTCGCGTGGCTCGGTGTCCTGGCCGACGCGCCGCCGTCCTCGGACGAGTTGGTGTACACCCATCACGAGCGCGGGTTCGCGCTGTTCAGCATGCGCTCACCGAAAGTCACGCGGCTGTATTTGCAAGTCGACCCGGACGAGCCGATCGAGGAATGGGCGGACGATCGGATTTGGGAAGAGCTGCAACTGCGGATGGGAACTCGCGACGGATGGTCGCCGAACCGGGGCGCGATTTCGCAGAAGGGAATTACGCCGATGCGTAGTTTCGTAGTGGAGCCGATGCAATACGGCAAGCTGTTCCTGGCCGGCGATGCCGCGCATATCGTGCCGCCGACGGGCGCCAAAGGCCTGAATCTTGCCATTGCGGACGTAGCCGTCCTTGCCCGGGCGATGGGTGAATTTTATGCTTCGGGCCGGCGCCTTCTGCTTGATCAGTATTCAGACACCTGTTTGCGGCGTGTCTGGAAAGTGCAGAGATTCTCATGGTGGATGACGTCCATGCTGCATCGTTGCCCGGGCGATGGGCCGTTCGATCGCCGCCGTCAACTGGCCGAATTGGATTACGTCACCACGTCGCGCGCCGCCATGACCGCGCTGGCCGAGAACTATGTCGGCTTGCCCCTGGATCTTGATTGAGTGTCAGAAATCCGTCGATCGCAGTCCGATCGACGACGATTTCAAATCGGGAACAGTTTCTAAATCAATAACTTGCCGTTGGCAGCCGAGATGCTTTCTTGGTCGATTCCGGCTGTGGAACAGACTGAAATCGCGATCATCGGCGGTGGGCCGACGGGCATCGGAGCGGCTCTGCGCCTGCTGGAACTCGGCCGCACAGATTTCCGGCTGATCGACGCCGCGGAATTTCCCGGAGGGCTCGCGGCTTCATACGTCGACCCCAAGGGATTCACCTGGGACCTGGGCGGGCACGTCCAGTTTTCGCACTATCAGAAGTTCGACGAATACATGGACCTTGCCATTCCGCCCGACGGGTGGCTGTGGCACGAGCGCGAAAGCGGGATCTGGATCAAGAACCGCTTCGTTCCGTATCCGTTTCAGAACAACCTTCATCGGCTGGATCCTCCCGACCGGTGGAGAGCCGTAGAAGGGCTCATCGCGGCGCACGGCGCATCGCGACGGAATCCGGCCAACTTTGAGCAGTGGATTCTAGGCACCTTCGGCGCTGGAATCGCTGAATTGTTCCTGTTTCCCTACAACCGCAAGATCTGGGCGCATCCGCTTTCCGAAATGGATTTTCGTTGGGTT
>DATGGL010000291.1:0-19186 GCA_035308605.1 Bryobacteraceae bacterium | reverse complement strand
AATCTCAACGGTAACAGCGCAGATTCAAATCGGACCGTACTTGAAAATGGACGGCATGGGGTCATCGGGGACAGCCAAGCCATGAAATCCATACTCGAGCAAATCGCGGTGGTCGCACCCACCGACTCGACGGTGCTGATTCAGGGTGAAACCGGAACGGGGAAAGAACTGTTCGCCCAGGCGATTCACAACTTGAGCCGGCGAAGCAATGCGCCGCTGGTCACGCTGAACTGCGCGGCGGTTCCCGCCGGATTGCTCGAAAGCGAACTATTTGGTCACGAACGAGGCGCATTTACAGGAGCCGTGGCGCAGCGGATCGGGCGGTTTGAAATGGCCCACAGCGGCACTCTTTTCCTGGATGAGATCGGCGACATGGCCCTGGACCTTCAGGCGAAGCTGCTGCGTGTGCTACAGGAGCAGGAGTTCGAGCGTTTGGGCGGCACTCGTACGATGCGCGTGAATGTCCGGGTGGTGGCCGCAACGAATCGCGATTTGTTGCAGATGGTGGAAGCGAAGGAATTTCGCGCCGATCTGTACTACCGTCTCAGCGTCTTTCCGGTTTCGCTTCCCCCGCTGCGCGACCGTCCCGAGGATATTCCGGCGCTGGCGCGGCACTTCATTGCGAGGTATGCCGAACGGATGAACAAGATCGTCGAAGAGATTCCATCGGAGACGCTGGAGGCGATGCTTGCGTACGATTGGCCGGGCAATGTCCGTGAACTCCAGAATTTTGTGGAGCGCGGCGTGATTGTTTCCAAAGGTCCCACGTTTCAGCCGTCCACCGGCCAACTGCGGGGCGAGAAAAATAACCCCGCCAGGGAAAGCAAGACGCTTGAGGATGCTACGCGGGATCACATTCTTCAAACTTTGAAGGAGACCAAAGGAGTGGTCGGGGGACGGCATGGAGCCGCGGCTCGCTTGGGAATCGCCCGAACGACTTTGGTTTCCAAGCTGCGACGGCTCGGCATCGAATCCGCATTGGATCAGGTGCGCTCCGGCGGCGGGAATCGCCGCGCGGCGTTCGCGTGACCACGCTCGCGAGATAATGCGCTTCCGGCAGATCTTCATCATCATCGCCATCGCAAGCTCCGCGATCGCGTTCAATGGTTGCGCCAAGCCGCGGGAGCCGGAGCGCGCGTCTTACGTTCCCTTGGCCGAGGTTGAGGCCGCTTTCGGCCCGCTGATCACCGCCGGGAATCATCCGACGCTCGATCAGCACGGGACCGGGGAGCGGGTGGGGCTCTTCCGGGACGCGAGCGGTGAGCTATGGGGATTGCCGCTCACCGCCGCCAGCAACGGCAGCGTGCTCGCCTGCGCTCCACCGCTGGTCCGCCAGGGGAAAGTCACCGACACGTTTCCCGCAGGCTCCACGATCATCGGTTCCACGAATGAGCCGACCGGCTGGCGCGGCGGTACCGGAGATCTGGAACTCCTGTTG
The DNA here is from genome assembly GCA_035308605.1 of Bryobacteraceae bacterium. Taxonomy (GTDB): domain Bacteria; phylum Acidobacteriota; class Terriglobia; order Bryobacterales; family Bryobacteraceae; genus Palsa-187. The sequence continues at coordinate 17,748 of DATGGL010000291.1, read as the reverse complement.
CGCGACGCACGCGGGAACATCCGATGGCAGGCAGTCCGGGGCGCCGAACTGACCGCCGGACCGGTTTGTTGGGCTCCTGAATCGCCCGGGCCGCCACAGCGTCTACATTACTACCGGCTGGTTCCAGGTCCGAGCGGCCCTCAGTAACGAGCAAGTCCGGGAGGAATGAATGTCAGGAACAGGAGTTCACGCGGCACAACTGATCTTGCTGCTTCTGCTGTTGTTCGTGGCCGCGTTCGCCGCGCTCGCGCGAAAGCTTGAGACGCCGTATCCCATCGTCCTGGTGATCGCGGGATCGCTGCTTGGTCTCATCCCCGGAATTCCCAAGATCACTCTGGACCCGGAGCTCATCTTCCTCGTTGTACTCCCACCGCTGCTATACGCCGCGTCGTGGGTCACGTCCTGGAGGGATTTGTCCCACAACCTGGTCAGCATTGCGATGCTGGCGATCGGGCTAGTCGGCTTCACGGTGCTCAGCGTCGCGTTGGCGGGGCCGTGGTTGTTCCGTGGATTCGATTGGCGAATCGGATTCGTTCTTGGCGCCGCCGTGGCGACCACCGACGCGATCGCGGCCACTTCCATCGCCAAGCGTATCGGACTGCCCAAGCGCATTGTCGACCTGCTGGAAGGGGAAAGTCTGATGAACGACGCGACCGGCCTGCTCGCTCTCGAGTTCGCGACGGCGATGGTAGTGGAGGGCCAGACGCCAACGGCCGGGGCCGGTTCCCTGCGGCTGATTTACCTAACGATCGGCGGGGTCGGAATCGGCCTGATTCTGGGGCGCATCGTGGAATGGTTTGAACACAAGATTGATGACGGCCCGATCGAAATGGCGGTCAGCATCATGGTTCCTTACGCCGCGTATCTTACGGCCGAAGCGATTCATGTTTCGGGCGTGCTCGCCGTCGTCGCTGCCGGGCTGTACCTGGGCCACAAAAGCTCGGAGTTCTTTTCTCCCGGCGTGCGCCTCCAGCTTCGCGCGGTGTGGGGCTCGCTCGAATTCATACTGAACGGATTTGTTTTTGTATTGATCGGCCTCCAGCTTCCATTTGTATTGGCGCGGGTAAGCGAGCTGAGCCCGCGCCGTCTGATTTTCTACGGCGCCCTGTTCAGCACATTCCTGATCCTGCTGCGCCTCTGCTGGACATTTCCCGGCGCATATGTCTCCTATTTCATCCGCACCCGCCTGCTGCGCCAGCACGAAAGCCGGCCCGGCGTCCGGCAGATTTTTGTGGTCGGCTGGACCGGAATGCGCGGCGTAATTGCGCTGGCCGCCGCCATGTCGCTGCCACAGACCATCGCCGACGGAAGCCCGTTCCCGCATCGGGATCTGATCGTCTTCCTGACGTTCAGCGTGATTCTGGTGACGCTGGTGTTCCAGGGCCTGACGCTTCCTCCCCTGATTCGAATCCTGGGTCTCGCAGAGGCTCCGGGTCCGAGCTGCGAAGAGCGGGAAGCGCGGCGGCTGGTGCTTGAAGCGGCGCTGGCGCGCCTGGAAGAGGTTCGCCAAAGCGATCCATCCAGTCCCGCCGAGATTTACGATGATCTGGCGCAACACTATAAGCACCGCCTGGCGGATTTGGGCGGCGCAGGCGCGCAGCAGGACCAGACCCACGCCGGTCACTACTTTCAGTACGTCGACCTTTCCCGTATGCTCCTGGATGTCGAACGCCAGGCCGCGCTGCGGCTGCGGAAAGAACGCCGCATCACCGACGAGGTGCTGCGTGAAATCGAACACGAGCTGGACTTAAGCGAGACTCGTTTCGTTTCCGTGAAATCGAGTTAAGCCGTAATCGAGCCATTCCCGCACCGGCCCAGGACGTATTCGACGTTTGGCTCGACCCTAAGAGCCCGGGCCGTGGTACGGCGGTGAACGCGTGATTCTAAATTATGGACGCTTCCTGGTGATTGACCGCCCTCGTAAGGTCGAGTACACCTGGGTATCGGAGGGTGCTCTCGATGTTCGCGGGCTGCTTCGGCGCGCACTCTGCCGAGCAATAGTTCAAGCTCGCTCTACTTGCCCGACTCTTTCTTCTCCTGCGCGCGAGCTCCGGCAAGGATGTCGACCATGGCGTAATTGCCTTCATGGCACGCGTACTCGTACACGGGACCTTCCTGGGCGACCAAAGGCGTCTCGCCGGTCCACGGTTTCGTGAACGCGGTCGGATCGTCGATGGTGAATTTGTAGAGAATCGTCGTCGGACTCACCCGCGTGAACCGCTCGATAACGTGCAGATTCTCGTCCGAGCCCCGGAACCGGGTCTTGTCGTTGAAGTTGGTTGTGTCCACGACCAGCGTATTGCCGTCCCACCGGCCCCGCGAATCGCCCAGCCACTTCCGGACCGTCGCCGGCAGATGGGGACGTCCATCCAGCGGAATCACACGCGTCTCATGGATCATTTCACTGTAAATGGTCACGTAGCCCGGCGTCTGATAGATCTGATAATTATTGTTGTACGGACCCGGCAGCATCGGCGGCCCGGCCGTCGGCCAGAAGATGCAGCGCTCCGGCAGAGACCGGCTCTCCGGACCGTCGGCTGGATGAAGCCTCGCGTAGTTTCTGACGGCGTCCATGCGCTTCTGCGCCTCCGCCGTCAAAGCGGGAATCCTCCCATCCGCTGGATCGATGATCATGGATGTCCGCGCCGTCCCGTCGACGCGCGCGAGTTTGTCGCCCTGATCGAAGAACAGCTCGTTATACGCGCGTCCGACGTCCACTTCGGGATCGCTCGAGCGCTGGTCGCGGTTGCGTCCGGTGGCGGTTTTCTTCTCCCACGCGACTGCCTCCGCCTCGCTGAGGGTTGGCTTCCCTTCAAACTCCGCCGGCCGTTCGACGGGCGTCATGGTCGAGTTGGTCCAAACGCCCTGCAAATCGGGCTGTCCGTCGGGAGTACGCGGCTGCGTCCAATTTGTCTTGTTTGAAGTCGCCCTTTGGGCGACGGTACCTGAAGTCGCCCTTTGGGCGCCGGTTCCTGGAGTCGCCCTTTGGGCGGTGATCGGCAATGCTATCGCGATCGCCGTGCCCGCGAACGCAAGAAATCTGGATTTCATGGGAACCTCCTTTTTCACCCCGGAGATCACGACCTGGAGATCGCCCGAACTTATTCTACCGCTCTACGGCGCTTTTAAGGCCGCTTGCCGAAGCCCGGCCGATATTGCGTGTGACAGACCACGCAGGACTGATAAAGCTGATCATTGAGCGCAACAATCGCGGGCATATCTTTCGCCTGCGCCGCTTTGTACGCTGCGCGCCCGACGTCCACCAGCATTTTCGAATCTTTGACCCAGTCACCCTGATCTTTGGCGCGGCCGGCCATCATCAACAAATTACCCGATTCGGCCAGCGTCAGCGCGTGATTGCGAAGCGTGTTCCACTCCACCTCGTTTTTGGGAGGCGTCCGCTCGATGTAAAACAGCGCATCGGAGGTCGGATAAATCATGCTGATCATCAATTCGCTGATATTGCCCACAGGCTGAAACGAGGGGGCCTGCGCCATAGCCGCAGCAACGAAGAGAACCACGCCGATGATCCGCATAATCGTTTGAAGCAGTTTATCACGGTCTATTACGCCCGCAGCGCTCGTGTTAGAATCGTTTGCTGTCATTCCTCTTTGTAGAGGGCGAGGAGAGGATCAAATGAGACATTTGTTGGTACGTTCAGCCATGGGCGCCACGCTTATCTGGCTGGCCGCGCTCCCAGCCTTCGCGCAGTCTGCTTACAAAGCCCCGCGCACCGCGAACGGCAAACCGAATCTGAACGGAATCTGGCAGGCCTTGAATACCGCGAACTGGGACCTGGAGCCTCACTCCGCGCGGGCCGGACTGGTGGTCGCGCTGGGCGCGGAGGCGGCCGAACCCGGCGGTCTTGGCGTCGTCGAAGGCGGGACCATTCCGTATCTGCCGGCGGCCCTCGCTACCAGAAAGAAAAATTTCGAAACCCGCCTCACCGCCGATCCTGAGATCAAGTGCTATCTGCCAGGCGTGCCGCGCGCGACTTACATGCCGTATCCTTTCCAGATATTTCAGAGCGACAAGGCGATCGCCATTGCATACGAGTACGACGGCGCCTTCCGAAATATCTATCTGAAAGATCCGGGCCCAGCTCCGGCGGATTCCTGGATGGGTCAGTCGGTAGGCCATTGGGAAGGCGACACGCTGGTGGTTGACGTGACCGGCCTGGACGAGCGCACCTGGTTTGACCGCTCCGGTAACTATCACAGCGATGCGCTGCACGTGGTGGAGCGCTACACGCCGCTCGGCCCCGACACGCTGACCTATGAAGCCACCATCGAGGACTCCAAGATATTTTCGCGGCCCTGGAAAATCAGCATGCCGCTGTATCGCCACGTGGAGAAGAACGCTCAACTGCTCGAATTCAAATGTGTGGAATTCGTGGAAGAGCTCATGTACGGCAATTTCCGCAAAAAGACCAGCCAGTAGAGACCGGTCAGAAGAGAAGTGCCCGGCCCCCGGCAGCCCGGCGGATTTTTGAGTACGCTTGTCATTAGGGGATCCAAGGGATCAGTTAGAGCAAGGAGAAAAACCGATGAGTACGAAAATAGCCGTGACGGTTGCTGCTGCCGGTATTTTGTTAGCTGCCGTTCCTGCCTGGGCGCATCACGCATTCGCAGCGGAGTTCGACGCGAAGAAGCCGGTTCACCTGGTGGGCAAGGTCAGCAAGGTGGAATTGATCAATCCGCACGCGTGGATTCACATCGATGTCCCGGAAGCGGACGGAAAGACGACCGAGTGGATGGTCGAAGCCGGAAGTCCGAACATCCTGCTGCGCCGCGGATTCACGAAGACCACGGTCGCGGTGGGGACGGAAGTGGTTGTGGAAGGCTACCAATCCAAGGACGGCTCCAATCGTGCCAATGGCCGCGACATCACTCTGCCTGATGGCAAGAAGCTCTTCCTGGGCTCATCGAACGGCACGGGCGCGCCTTATGAAAGTAAGGACGCAACCAAGGACAAGCAGTAAATCAAAGTATACGTAGGCTTCGTTCTTCATCCGCTACAATCGGCTGGTGACCCTTGTCGATCCCCAACGAACCATCCGCGAGCTGAAGGAGCTCCGGACCCTTACTGCCGACGAGAACGGCGCGCAGCGAGTCGCCTGGACGGATACCTGGCTGAAGTCCCGCGCCTGGTTTGAGTCCAAATTGGAAGGACTGCCGGTGGAGCATCACTACGATGCAGCCGGGAACAGATGGGTGACGCTGAAAGGCGCATCCGAGAAGTCGCTGCTCCTCGGCAGCCATCTTGATTCCGTTCCCAACGGTGGCTGGCTGGACGGACCACTCGGCGTCCTGACCGGCCTCGAAGTTTTGCGCCGCTTTGCGGCCGAATTCTCCGGACGCCCGCCCATCACGATTCGCCTGGTCGATTTCGCCGACGAGGAAGGTGCCCGCTTCGGCCGCAGCCTGCTGGGATCTTCCGCTTTCGGTGGAACGCACAACATCGAAAAGGACCGCGCCCGCACGGACAAGGATGGAATTCGCATGGACGAAGCGTTACGCCGTTGCGGCGTCGAAATGGAGCGCTTCGACGACGCGCGCGTGGAACAGAAAAACGCGGCGGCGTATTTAGAGCTGCATATCGAACAGGGGCCGGTGCTGGAATCCATGGGCCTGCCGCTGGGGGTCGTCCTGGGCACGAAGGGCGTGGAGCGCCACCTGGTCACCTTCCAGGGCCAGGAAGCGCACTCCGGCTCAACGCCCATGGCCGTCCGGCGCGATGCGCTGGCCGCCGCCGCGAAGCTGGCTCTCGAAATCCGGCCCATCGCTCGCAAGCATCCCGAGGCCGTGTGCACCATCGGCAGCGTGAAAACTTTCCCCGGCATCGCGACCGCGGTGGTCGGCCGGTGCGAAGCCATTCTCGATCAGCGCGATCTGGATAGCGTCGTGCTCGCGAGGATGGTCTCGGATGCCCAGGAAGCCAGCCGCCGATTCGCCGCCGAGGAAAAATGCACGGTGGAATGGTCGCGGATCTGGAATATCGATCCGGTCCCGTTCCATCCCGTCTTGCTCGATTTCTGCGAGCAGGCAATTCTAGAAACCGCCGGCGTCGCGCATCGCCTTCCTTCGGGCCCCATCCACGACGCCGCCGAAGTGTCCCGCGCCGGCATTCCTGCCGTGATGATGTTCGTGCAGTCTTTGAAGGGCATCAGCCATAACAAGATCGAGGACACTAAAGAAGAGCACATCGCGCAGGCGGTGCTGGCCTATGATCGCCTGGCATCAAAGACCGCCGACTGGATCTCCCAAGGCTGACATGTTACGGTAAGTTGTCATTAACTTTACGCTGTTAACATGGGCGTCCAGGAACGTAGAGCTCGCGAGAAAAAAGAACTGCGCCAGGAGATTCTCGACGCCGCTCGCGAGCTTTTTGTACGCGAGGGGTTCGAAAACGTCTCCATGCGCAAGATCGCGGAGAAAATCGAATACTCTCCGACGACGATCTATCTTTATTTCCAGGACAAGGCCGATCTGCTCGACTGCATCTGCGAGGAGACGCTGGTCCGGCTGGTCCGGAAGCAGGCTGTGCTGGACCAGAGCATCAGCGATCCGTTCGAACGTCTCCAGCGCGGCTTACGTTCCTATATAGAGTTCGGTCTGAAGTATCCGAATCACTACAAAGTCGCCTTCATGATGAGCCGGCCGGCGGACGAAATCGAGCCCAGTGGAAGATCGCACGAGATGGGGCAAAAGGCCTTCGATCATCTGCGCACGACGCTGGCCTTATGCGCCGAACAGAATCTTATTGACGTTCCCGATCTGGAAGCGACTGCGCAGGGACTGTGGGCTACGATTCACGGGCTGACGTCACTGCTGATCGCGCACCCCAAGTTCGAATGGGTGGAACGCGACCGTCTGATCGACACGCTGATCCACAACGCGGTTTACGGCTTGCGCGCGTCATAGCTCGCGATAGCTGACCAGCTCCACGCCAGCCTCGCGCAACGCCATCCGCACTTCAGGCGAGTTGAGCGCGAGCCTTTCGCGGTCCCGGCTCTCCTTCAACCGCGTCCGCGCGGCCCGCAATTCGTCGGTGCACCGCCCCGGGTGACACATGAACTCCGTGGACCCCTCGGGCAGCGCCCGAATCAGCGCGGCCAGTTCCGGAGCCCCGTAATCGCCGGTAATTTGAAATCCTGCGAAATGGTCCGTCGACCGGCAGCGATGGCCGGCGAGCACGGCTTCAAATCGCCCTCGAACCAGCCCGAACGTCTTGCTGACCGCCCGTCTCTGCCAGGCGCGCTGACCGGCGTGCATCGGGAAATCGAAAGGCCGCCGCACCCATGGAATCGCGAAGTCCTCGGAGATTCGGGCCACAGCGTCCAGCACCGGTGGAAGGAGATGCGTGTGCTTGTGCGTATCGAGATGCGTCGGCTTCAGCCCGGCATCCAGAATGCGGCGGACCTGCGTTTCGAGCTCCTCATAAACGCGAATCTTCCCCAGCGCGATGGTCCGCACCAGGCTGGGTACGGTTTCCGGCAAACCAGGCGATCCGACCAGCACCAGATGGCATCCGATGTCCAGAGCCGGATTCTCACGCGCCAGGCGCACGGCATCGTCGAACGCAGCCCCGGTGGCCATCAGCGTGGTCGCAGTCAGAATGCCTTCGCGATGCGCCTCAACGATTCCAAGGTTGACGTCGCGAGTGAAGCCGAAATCGTCGGCGTTGACGACAAGACGCTTCACTGAGACAACATCGCCTAAAACAAACCAATTTTGATGCGCAGGAATTTCTTCGGGTTCGCGCGGAAGTCCTTGATCAGCGCGTGCACCTCGCGGGTGGTCCCGTCGAGCGATTCGTACAACGACGGATTCACCAGCAGTTGCCCGATCGTCCCCTGACCGCTGTTGACCTTGTCCAGCATCGAATCGAGGCGAGCCATGGAAGCCTTCAGTTGGTCGTGCAACTCGTCGCTCTTGAGCAGCTTTCCCACGGTTCCCTTGCCTGCGTTCAGGTCGCCGATCAAGCGGTTGGTCTCCGCGATGGTCTTCCGCACATCCGCGATGGTGGCGCGGGTTTCGTCGTAGATGGCTGGGTCCTTGACGAGCTTGCCGAGGGTACCCTGCCCCTGTTCGATGCCGTCAATTAAGGTGTTGACTTTGGTGACGGTCGCCTCGAAATCGTTGAGCAATTTGTCGTCGTTGAGGAGCCGGGGAAGCGTACCCTTGCCTGAATCCAATGTCACAAGGAGCTTTTGCGCCTCATCCACGATCGACAGGAACCGGCGGTACAGAGTTTCATCGACCAGCAGTTTTCCGATGGTGCCCTGCCCGACCTGAATCGAGTCGATGATTCCGTCGACTTTCTTGATCGTCTCCTGCAGCGCGCTCAGTGTCGAGTTGCCCTGCTGGAACAGATCCTCCAGTTCGGCGGTATCGCCGCTGGCCAGTTCGGCCCCGGGTTTGATCGTCTCCTGGCTCTTGCCTTTGCTGATATTAATGTACTTCGCGCCCAGCAGGTTCCCCGCCGCGATCTTCGCTTGCGAATCCACCGGGACTGAGCGCAGATATTCGTCTTCGATCTCCAGGTCGATCCGGATCACGCGCCGCGGATCGCTGACGCCCGACAAACGTACGCCGCTCACCTTGCCGATAATGATTCCGTTGAGCCGGACCGGCGCGCCTTCGGCGAGATCTGACGAATCCCCTAGGAACGTGTATATGCTGGATTTTCCCTTGAATAGCCCATGCCCGCTCGAAAGCAAGAAAATCAGATACCCGAGCAGCCCCAGGGCGATGATCGCCATCACCCCGACGCGTAACTCCGCCCACCTGGCTTTGGTCTGCTGAGGCATGTATTATTTGGCGAATTTCATCACGTAGGGATCGGTCGACGCCCGAAGCTCCGCTCGCGTACCCACGAAGACCAGCCGGCCTCCGTTCATGACGAAGAACTTCGTCTTCACCTGATTATCCTCTTTGAGCGGCATCTTCTCGATCTGGCCATTGTCCGGATTGTAGCGAAAATCGGCCATCAGATGCCCATCCTGAAAACGATGGGTTACCAGAATGCTTGCCGCGTCGCGTAAATCGCGCTCTTTGATGATCAGGTTGATGATGGTATTCGCGGTGATCGGGTCCAGTCCCGCGGTGGGCGAATCATACAGAAGCAGCGGTGGTTCCGTGACAATCGCCCGTGCGATTCCCACGCGCCGGCGCATGCCGCCCGACAACTCGCTGGGGAATTTGTCGAGCGTGTGCTCTAGTTCGACGAAACGCAGCGCTTCGCGCACCCGTTCGTCCACCGCTCCGTTCTGCCCGATCCGTTCCCTGAGAGCAGGCTGGTTGATCAACGGATACGCAACGTTCTCAGCGATGTTCATCGAATCGAACAGCCCGCCTTCCTGAAATAAAATTCCCATCCGCGCACGCAAATGGAACCACGCGGTCTCTTTCAGATCGGTGGCGTCCTGCCCGAACACGTAGACCCGGCCTGAATCCGGCTTCACCAACCCCAGCGCGACTTTCAGCAGCGTCGTCTTTCCGCTCCCGGCCACGCCGAAGACGATTCGCGAATCCCCCGCGCTCATCGCGAAGGAAACGTGATCCAGTGCGATTTCGCCGCCAAACCGGAGGCTGATGTCGCGAAATTCCAGGACCGTCGATTCGCCCTGCGTCTCAGGCATCTTACAAATTGACGAAAATGTTGCCGATAAAGTACGTCACAATGAAGATCCAGATCGAGGACCAGACCACGGCCTTGGTCGTCGCGCGTCCCACGCCTTCCGTACCGCCGGAAGTGCGCATTCCATAAAAGCAGCCGACCAGCGCGATGAGAATCGCAAATGCCAGGGGCTTCACCAGTCCCTGCACCACATCGTTGTACACCAGTGTCTGCCACGCCGGGGTCCAATATTGCGCGGAGCGAATGTCGAACATGAACCGGGCTATCAGAAACCCGCCCAGCAGACCGAGATAATCCGCGATGACGGTCAGCAATGGCAGCGTGATGGCGGTCGCGATCAGCCGCGGCGTCACCAGTTTCTGGATCGGATCGGTGCCCAGTGCCCGCATTGCGTCGATCTGCTCGGTGACCTTCATCGAACCCAGCTCGCTGGCGATTCCGCTGGCGTTTCGTCCCGCCACCAGCAGCGCCACCAGCACCGGACCCAGTTCGCGAATGATGGTGATCGAAACGATGGGCCCGATCTGCCCCTGCGCGCCGTACGTCCGCAAAGCGCGCGCCATCTGATTGCCCATGATGAGACCGCTGAACAGACCGATCAACATCACGATCGGAAGCGAGCCGACGCCGATCGTGTCCATCTGGATCAGGATGTCGTCGACGTAATGAGGGCTGCGAAAAATATTCTTGAAGGCGCGCCCCGTCAAAACAATAAAGTCCTGGAATGTCTCAACGGGCGTCTTTAGAATATCGAGCAATCGTCATCCCCCGACAATGTCGATGCTAACATGAGGGACGAGTGAAGGGCCTTACCGACATCCCTGGCATTCTAGTCGGACACGCTTCCGACTACGAGGGAATCACCGGATGCACGGTAATTTTATGTGAGGCCGGAGCCGTCGCCGGCGGCGATATCCGCGGTTCGGCCACTGGCACCGAGGAATGGGACGTGCTGAATCCGATGCACATCACCCCCCGCATCCACGCCGTTGTTTTCGCCGGCAGAAGCGTATTCGGCCTGGAAGCCGCCAGCGGAGTCCGACGCTATCTGGAGCACAAAGGCGTCGGGTTCGAATTCGGCCGCGCGCGAATTCCGATCGTCCCAGCGGCCATTTTGTTCGATCTCGGGATAGGGAAGACGAATATTCGGCCCACGCGTGAAATGGGCGAATCCGCCGCGGCTGCGGCAACGGACAAGCCCGTGGTCGAAGGCGCTGTGGGCGCTGGCACCGGCGCCACCGTGGGCAAGCTCCTCGGAATGAAGCAAGCGATGAAATCCGGGATCGGTTCGTTTTCGCTGGAGTTGGAAGGTTCGCACGCCGGCGTAAAGGTGGCGGCGCTGGCTGCCGTCAATGCGGTCGGCGACGTCCTCGATCCGGCTAGTCGGAAAATCGTCGCCGGCGCTCGAACATCGCCCGACAGCATGGAGTTTGCCGGTAGCGCTCGCATCATGAAAAATGGCGCTGGCGCCGGCGCTTCCCGGCAGAACACCACACTGGTGGTTGTCGCGACCAACGCGAGGCTCACCAAGCTGGAAGCCTCGAAGCTCGCGCAATTGGCTTCGCTGGGAATGGCGCGCGCCATCGATCCGGTCAACACGATGTCCGATGGCGACCTGGTGATCGCTCTATCGCTCGGCGAGGCAACCGCTCCAATCGACTCCCTCGGCGTCGCGGCGGCCGAGGTAGTATCCGAATCCATCGTTCGCGCTGTCCGATTTGCTCCAACACTCGGCGGCATCCCCGGACTCAAGAAATAGTGGGGCCGGCGGCGTTGCGCGGCCGAACCCAGTAGAATGCCTAAAGACGAACGTTGCCCATCGACAAAAGCATTCTGGCCGGCCGCTCGGCGCTTAGCCTGGCTATCATGGCCGCGATCACAGCCATCTGTTCCAGCGTTGTTTCCGTCAACGCGACCACGGCCGGATTCGCGTATCTGCTCGGAGTCCTGGGCATCGCGACCGCCTGGGGACTTATCGAAGCCGTTATCGCCGCCGTCGCGGCCATGCTGTGTTTCAACTTCTTCTTCCTGCCGCCCGTCGGTCATTTCACGATTTCCGATCCGCAGAACTGGGTTGCGCTGTTCGCGTTCCTCGCGACTGCGCTTATCGCCAGCCACGTTTCCGATCGAGAGAAAAAACAGGCGCAGGAGGCCAAAGCGCGCCAGCGGGAGACCGAACAGCTTTACGCTCTCAGCCGCTTCATTCTCATGACCGATCCCGCTCAGTCGGTTGGCCGCCAGGTGGCGCAGCATATCGCCGAAATCTTCGAATGCCGCGCCGTGGCGCTCTACGATTCCACCACCGCCGAGGTGTTTCGCGGCGGCGCCGAAGAATTTTCGGACGCGGACCAGTCCGCCATCGAGGGCAAATTGAAACAAGTGGCGCTGCAAGGCACCAGCTTCTCCGGCAATTCCGCGCTCACGCGGGCAGTGGTGCTGGGTGGCCGCCCCATCGGCAGCCTTGCGATGAAAGGCGTTTCCATTTCGGACGGCGCGCTCCAGGCGCTCCTGAACCTGGTGGCGATCGCGCTCGAGCGCGTCCGCACCGAGGAAACCGCCAGCCGCGCCGAGGCGGCCCGGCAAAGCGAGGAATTCAAGTCCACGCTTCTCGACGCCATCGCCCATGAATTCAAGACTCCGCTGACGTCGATCAAAGCCGCCTCCACCTCGATCCTGTCCAACTCAGCTCCGCTCTCGTCCCATCTGCAAGAGCTCGCCACCATCATCGACGAAGAGGCGGACCGGCTCAGCCTGCTGGTAACAGAAGCGGTGCGCATGGCGCAGATCGACGCCGGCAGAGTCCGGCTGGACCGCGCGCCGCTCAAGGTGGCCGATTTGCTCCATCGCGTCCTTGATCACTTTGCATCCCAGGCGGAAGGACGGGAGCTAAAGCTGATCGCCGGGGATGCGTTGCCCGAGATTGTCGCGGATCGGGACCTGATCGCTCTGGCGCTGCGCCAGTTGATCGACAACGCCCTGAAGTATTCGCCGCCCGGCTCACCGGTAAGCGTAGGAGCCGAGATCAAGGGAGCCAATGTGATCGTTCGCGTGCGCGATAGCGGCCCCGGAATACCGGAGCGCGAGCGGGAGCGCATTTTCGAAAAGTTCTATCGCCGCCAAAATGCCAGGGCCCACGTGCCGGGCACGGGCCTCGGACTCTACATCGCCCGCGAGATCGTCCGCGCCCACGGCGGCGATGCATGGGTAGAGGGCGAACCGGGCGCCGGTTCGGAGTTTTGCATATCGTTACCAATCAACGCGGCCAAGCCGCAGGAGCAGCTAAAGTGACCGCCCGCATTCTGGTCGTCGACGACGAACCCCAAATCCGCCGCGTTCTGCGAGCGACGCTGACCGCCGAAGGCTACGAAGTGCAGGACGCCCGGACCGGCGAGGATGCGCTCACGGCGGTCCGCAAGAGCCGCTTCGATCTCATCCTGCTCGACATGAATATGCCGGGGATGGGCGGCTTGGAAACCTGCCGGGCGATTCGCGCCAGTTCGGAAGTCGCCATCATCATGCTCACGGTTCACGATTCGGAGCGCGACAAGGTCGAAGCCCTCGACGCCGGCGCGGACGATTACGTCACCAAGCCCTTCAGCATGCCCGAATTGCAGGCGCGGATTCGCGCCGCGCTCCGGCGGATGCCGGCCGAGGGCGCATCGGAAACATTCCGCCTGGGAGACGTCGAGATCAATCTCGCTACTCGCCGGATTCTCTCGAAGGGCCGCGAAATCCGCCTGACGCCCAAGGAGTTTGAGCTCCTCCAATATTTCGTCGCCAATCCCAATGTCCCGATTCCCCACGGCCGTCTGCTGCAAGCGGTATGGGGACCGGATTACGGCGATCAGGTCGAATATTTGCGCGTCTTCGTGAACCAGCTAAGAAAGAAAATCGAGCCCGACCCATCCCAGCCCCGCTACTTGCTGACCGAACCCTGGGTCGGCTACCGTTTCGCGCGGCCCTAGAACTTTTTTCAAAAACCTCTTAAGCGGCGCACAGGGCGGTCAACGTTTTTACGTTCGGCAGATCTTCTAATTTGCGAACCATTTCGACGATCTGGTGAGCCTTGCCGGCTGGCCATTTCGCGAATGCGGCGCAATCCAGGAATTTCTCGGCGACGTCGTCATAGGACATCGGAATCGCGGGGCTGCCTTTGCCGAAATCGGCGCGGCCGGAAATCTTGCGGCCGTCTTTGAGCGTGATCTGGATGATGGTGGTCATCTTGTTGTAGCCGGCCGCTTCGGCGACTGGGTCGACGCCGAATTCCACGCGCTTGATCATCTCTTGCACAGCGGGGCGGTTCACGACCTCATCGGTGAATTCCATCAGGCCGGCTTTGCCGTATAGAAGCAGGGCGGCCATGCAGAACTCCATGCTGAACTTCGCCTGAAGGTTATCGGTGGGGTGGTGATGAATCAATGCATTCGGAGCGTTGCGGCTGGTGCCGACTGTGACGTGCTCCACTTGTTCCGGCTTAATTGCGTGCTCTTTGATCAGATTCTGCATCTCGGTCATGCCGGGATGTGTGAGCGATCCGGACGGGAAGGGCTTAATCGAGACGCCGGGCGAAATGAAGGTCCACGGTTTGCCAAGTTTTCCCATGATCCCCGCGGGATCGTACCCGCCGCCGGCGGCTTTGAAAAATCCGCGCGGGGCTTCGAGAATGTGCGGATCGGCGGTCCAGCCCAGCGCGGCAAAATCCGCGGCGACGATTCCGTTCTCCGCGGCGCGGCCGGCGTGGAACGGTTTGGTCATGGTGCCGAAATTCTCGCGCAGGCCGGCTCCCTCGCTGGCGACAATGCCGAGCGCGATCAGCAGCCGGGCGCGATCGAATCCACGAAGCTTTGCGGTGGCGGAGGCGGAAGCGAATCCTCCGACGGTTCCAGTAGTGTGGAATCCTTCGTCGTAGTGGCGCGGGTTGATCGCTTCGGCAATCTTGCATTCGACTTCGACTCCGATGTTATAGGCGAGCATCAGGTCGCGGCCGGACATTTCACCGATCTCCGCGACGGCCAGCGCGGGAGGAAGAGCGGGCGCGGTCGGATGAGTGAGCAGGCCATAGACGCGATCTTCCGCGATGGCGAGCTGCGTGTCGTCGTAATCGTCCGCGTGGATACCAATCCCGTTGGCCATCGCCGCGAAGCGGGCCGGAGCGCGGAGGGCGGACCCGATCACCGTGGCCGAATTCGGGCCGCTTGAGAGGACGCCCAGCGATTGAATATATTTGCGGACGATCTCCCCGGACTTCGCCACCGAGCCGCACAGCGCCAGGCCCAGACCGTCGAGCATGGATTTTCTGCCGAGATCCAAGACGTCTTTGGGAATGTCTCCAAAGCGCGTGTTGAGGATGAAATCGGCGACGTAGCCGGTAACGGGTTCGATTTTAGGGGCTTTGGCGGACTGGGCGAACGTGCGGGAACCGAAAGTACTGCCGAGAATGGCGGTCTGGATTAAGCTACGGCGCGTCATGATGAAACGATCATGACAAATTGAGGAGGGAAGTTGGGGAGGCGACGAACGCCACCCCCCCGAAAGTTGCTCGGAACGACTACCAGCGATTGTTTTGACGGCCACGGCCGCCGCCACCACCGCCGAACGAGGAGCGCTCCGTCTTGGGACGGGCTTCGTTGACGTTGAGCGTGCGACCCTGGAGCTCGCGGCCATTCAATTCTGCGATGGCGCGGTCTGCTTCCGCATTGGCGGTCATTTCCACGAATCCGAAACCCTTGGCCCGGCCCGTATCACGGTCGGTGACGATGCTGACGCGCTCGACGGTCCCGTACGCCTCAAACATGGCCCGGACGGCGTCCTCGGTGGCCCCAAAATCGAGGTTCCCTACAAAAATATTCTTCATTTTCTTTCCTTTTGGATTTGAATTGGTTAATCGGGGCAGGATCGGACAAGGGCGGTCGAACCGGACTGATGCGAAGATGCCGAACTTAACTGAACATTCGTACTATACCATGGAACCGAACGCGATCATCAAGGATTAATCTTCTTCGCCAATTCTGACGATTAACTGGCCATGCTACCTTGGTCAGAAGATTTCTCAGCTTGCGGGTTGGAAGATATTCTCCGCTCGCAGACCGAGAACCGGGCGTGGGGAAAAGAACTGCGGCGCCGCACCAATGAGTTGGTAAACAGCCGCTTGTCGAAGCACATCAGCCAGGCCGATTACGACAACGATCGCCAACAGTTCCATAAAGACGCGGAGGAGTTCCGGCGCCGGGCCACTATAATCGACGCGCAGCTCGTCAGGCACACAGTCCGCTCCCTTCGGGTGGGCAGGTAATTGCGGGCGGGAGCGTTACCTGCCATACTTGAACAACCTCGATCTGAGAGTTGCGTCGTATCCGCAAGCGTTGGACGTCCTCTTCTTTCCAGGTAGAAGAGGCGCTCTTTAAGAATGCACCACGACTCTTTCCCGTCTAAATCCAGCTACGCTGCGCCTGTGGAGGGCAGATTCGCGTGAGTACCAACCAGTCCAAGCCGATTAGCTCTTCGGACGTGATCGGAAGCCTTCGAGATCTTACGGTTCATCTGCATCGCGGCAACGGGGCGCAGGCGGAATCGATTGTTACGGAAATTACCGGACATCTGAACCAGATGCTGCAGTCTCCGGAGGATCCGGATGGTCCCGACACGCGGCGGGCGCAGCAGACGATGTTCGCGATTGAAGAGGTCCGCACGCTGATGTCCGAACGCGATTACGAGGGCGCCGCTACCGCCGCTCGCGATGCCGCCAAAGAGTGGAGAAGTAAATAGCCGCTTGACCCTCGGCATGTGGTCGCGATAAGATCCTCCGCGAGCGCTGTGCGCCCAGGAGTTGCAACGTGACCAACAAGGCATTTCTTTTCGCTTTCGCAGCGGCGACCATTTGTTCCGCCCAACAGGGCTGGTATCCACACGAAGGCGGTCTCTTAAAATATAGCGTCAACGTTAAATTTGGCGAGGAGCCGGAAGATACCCTGCCCGCGGGCTGGAAACTGGGGCGCGTCTCCGCCGTCGCCACTGATTCGGCCGGCAACGTTTATGTATTCCAACGCGGTCCGCATGCCGATCCGCTGATCGTTTTCGATAAACGCGGGCGCTATCTGCGATCGTGGGGCAAGGGTGCGTTCAACGTTCCGCACGGGCTGCGAATCGACAAGGACGATAACGTCTTCGTCACCGATATTGGAAGTCACCAGGTGATGAAGTACAGCAAAACCGGTGAACTTTTGCTGACGCTCGGCACCAAGGACAAGGCCGGAACGGACGAGAAGACATTTAATAAGCCCACGGATATCGCGTTCGCGAAAAATGGCGATTTTTACGTTGGTGATGGATACGGGAATTCGCGCATCGTCAAATTTTCAAGCTCCGGAAAATATCTGATGACTTGGGGAAAACCGGGGCGCGGGCCCGGCGATTTCCAGGTTCCTCACTCGATTCAGGTGGATTCGAGAGGCTTGGTCTACGTCAGCGACCGCGAAAACAATCGCATCCAGATTTTCGACGCCAACGGCAAGTTCATCAAACAGTGGAATCACCTGGGGTCCACGCAAGGCATTGTGATCACTCCCGCCGATGATATGTGGATCATCACGCATCGCGATAATATCGAAAACCTCACTTACGACACTCTGGCCGGGCGCATCATGCACATCGATATCGCGACGGGAAAGATTCTCGGCGCGATGGAGAGCCCGGGACATTGGATCAATGTCGCGCCGAATGGGGATATTTTTATCGGTAGCCTGACGGGAAACGTGTTTCACTGGTACCCGCGATGGCTGGAGCACGGAATGGGCTCGCTTGATCCGCCGCGGCCCGTGGATCCGAATCGGACGATAAGCCGGTAGTGTTCCTCACGCGGCCGTGATAGCATTATCCGAAAGTTGGGGCCGTCGCAGTGCAAGGAGTGAATCATGTCCACGCAGGGCGGGAATAACCGGAATTTCGGGCTTGATCGCAGGGCCTTTTTGAGAAGTGCGCAAATGGGGGCTCTGGTTAGCGCCGCAGCCGGCACGTCTCTCGCCGCTGAAATCGACGGTGAAGGCGCCGCCGGCAAATTCGATTTCGATACGCCTTACAGCCGCATCGGCACGGACTCGATCAAGTGGG
>DATGGL010000290.1:0-1869 GCA_035308605.1 Bryobacteraceae bacterium | reverse complement strand
ATCCACTGCAAGGCCCTTCGCGACGGCGCCAAGATCAAGCGTCAAGGGACGGTGGAGCGTGATGGTTCTTCGATCCGGATCGAGCGATATGTCCCGATAACTGGCGTCGCTATCGGGTCTGGGCGCGGAACTGACGGGCCGTCCCGTGCGATATTCCTTGTTGTATCCGCGCGCTTCCATCCGCCTTCCGACGGTCGGGTCGAACGCGCCGCCGCTCTCCTCCGCCACCATCAAAGCAAACGAGACCGCCTCATACAGAATCGTGCTGACCGGTACCGGCACGCCGGCCTGCGCCGTGAGTTTCATCAACTCGCTGCGCTCGTCGAACCGGGTACAGCGCTCTTCGATCTCTCGAAACCATCCAAACGCGCGCCCGAAAGCGCGCCCGATCGCTTGTTCGGCCGCGGCCTCGGCGCTTGCGGAACTGTCAGGTCCGACGATGTGAATGGTCACGAACGTATCCATCGCGACCTCCGTACGAATCGGCACGCTTCACTTCGCCGGATCTAGCTTCGCCTGATCTAGCGCCTCAACCACCGCCGCGTAGAAGGCCTCCGCGCTGTGGGTCGCGCCGGACACATAGTCGACGTCCGGGCTTTGCCTCTCGGCCACTTGCGGGGGCAGCCGGTCGATCACGGAACACGAATACAGCGTGCGGCATTGCGAGATCGTGGCCGACTGGATGCGACCGCCTGCGATCACGACAGTTGCCTCTATATCTCCGTGCGGCGAATCGCCCAAGCCCGTGTAGGTCCCATCCTTCCAGGCCGTCACTGGCGGCGTGGGAGCGGCCTCCTGAGCTTTCGGCTGTGGGACCGGCGCCGCTGGCTCAGCGGCCTGCGTTACAACTGGCTGGGCACTCTGCGATGCGACGGCCGGCGCCGGAGAGACCACAGGAGACGCGTCGGCCGCGACACTCCGCGGGATGGGGAGCGCCTTTTCGGGTGCTTCGGGCTGAATTGTTTTGCGGACTGCTTGTTCTTTCGGCTGAGACGAAATGGGAGGTGCAGGTACTCCCGGCGCATTGGGAGCCGCCGTTCGCGAATCCTCTTTGAAGATCGCAGCGCGCGGTAAATTCGGAGTGGCCCGCCGCCGCTCGATACCCTGGTTCGCAAATCGGTCTGCCGCGGCCTGGGTCCGTGTGTACCCGGCGACATACACCGCGAGGACTGCCGCGCAACTCGCGGACACCAAACTGTTCGCAACTTTTTTGTTGGAACCGCCTTGCGTCATTTTTAGATTATAGACGCGAACTGGCCGCCCCCGGTCACAACCGTTAACGTTTCGCCGGCAACGCTTTCGCCTCGCTTCCGCGTCCGAGATTATGAAGGAGTTTTCACGTGGATAACAAACCGAATAATCCCGAGCCGAAGTACAATCCGCAACACCAGCCGGGCCAGCACGAACAGGGCCAACAGCAACAGAAGCAGAACCAGAATCCGAACGATCCGAAGAAGCAGGATCCCAAGCACCAGCAAAATCCGGCGCATCAGCCGGAAAAACGGTAATCATTCATCCCTTCCCTCCCGCGATCCGCAAGGGCGCGGGAGGGAAGTTCATTCTCCTTCGTAAAACGAAACCCCCTCTATAAAAGCATCAAACTCCAGATCGCGGATATACCCAAGGTGGGTTATTCGTCGGGCAAACGTTCGTGGTAGCGAAGGAACACTCGATCTCGTGACGTGTTCTTTTCCGCGATGCCATACGATGCACTTGAGAGAGAAAGCGGTTAAGACGCTAAGATTCACGGCCAGAATATCGGCAGCATAGCCGACGGCACGGTTCGTTTGACGCACACTTCTTGAGGATAAACTTTCATGCCTACCATCACGACCAAAGACGGTGTAGAGATTTACTACAAGGACTGGG
>DATGGL010000289.1:0-9099 GCA_035308605.1 Bryobacteraceae bacterium | reverse complement strand
TCATGCGCGCGATGCGCGGGCTCATACAATTGCGTCCGGTACTCGCCCACCATGCGTTGACAGTTGAAGTTCGCGCTCACGGACTTTAACGACTGTTTGACGCGACGCATCCACTCGACGGGTACTCCTTGTTCGCGAGCGCCGTAATACATCGGAACGATCTCGCTTTCAAGCAGCGAATAAATAGCCGCAGCGTGGGCGTCGTCGCGTTCAGAAGAATAGGATTCGCGATCCCCAATGGCCCAGCCGCCGGAAGATTCGGCGGCTTCATCGAACCAGCCATCGAGAATCGAAAAATTGAGCACGCCGTTGATGCCGGCTTTCATTCCGCTGGTGCCGCACGCTTCTTCGCCGCGCCGCGGCGTATTCAGCCATACGTCAACGCCCTGCACCAGTTCGCGCGCCACCTGGATTCCGTAGTCTTCGACGAACAGGACGTTCCGCGTCAGGTCGGGATCGCGGGAGAACTGAACGATATCGCGAATGAGACTCTTGCCGGGAACGTCCAAGGGGTGCGCTTTCCCCGAAACCAGAATCTGGACCGGCATTCTCGCGTTCGTGAGAATTCGTTTCAACCGTTCGAGGTCTTGGAAAATCAGAGTTGCCCGTTTATAAGTTGCAAAGCGGCGTGCGAATCCGATGGTGAACGCCTCGGGATCGAGAATCTCCTGCAGGCGGCGCACCTCGGTCGAAGGCGCGTTGCGCTCCATCGCATAGCCGGCCGCGCGCTCACGGACAAAGGCGATCAGGCGGCGTTTCCGGCGCCGATGCGCTTCCCATAACTCGGCGTCGGGGATCTCGGCGAGCTGATCCCACACTTTGGGATCCGCATGGCCTTCGCGCCAATCGGGCTGCAGATACTGATCGTAGATCCCGGCGAGATCGCCGTTAATCCAAGTAGGAAGATGAACGCCGTTGGTGATGGAGGTGATCGGCACTTCCCACGCCGGCAGATTCGGCCACAGGCCTTCCCACATCTGCTGCGAGACACGCCGGTGAAGGCGGCTGACTGCGTTGCGGTATGCCGAGGTCTTGAAGGCCGCAATGGCCATGGAAAACGGCTCCTGCGAATCCCCCGGGGAACGGCGTCCGATCGAGAGCAGTTGATCGAAAGAGATTTGCGCCTCGCCGCAGTAATCCTGAAAATACTCGTACATGATGCCGGTGTCGAACAGATCGATGCCGGCGGGAACGCTGGTATGCGTCGTGAAGATATTGTTGGTGCGGGCGGCTTCCAGGGCTTCCTCAAACGTCAGCTTGTGTTCGTTGATCAGCACTCGAATGCGCTCCAGCGCGAGAAACGCCGAATGCCCCTCGTTCATGTGATACGCCGTGGGCTGCAGACCGAGCGCCTTCAAGGCGCGCAAACCACCGATTCCCAGGACGATCTCCTGGCGGATGCGTGTGTGACGGTCCCCGCCGTAGAGTTGATTGGTGATTTCCCGATGATCGGCGCGGGCGTTCTGCGGGATGTTGGTATCCAGCAGATACAGTTTCACGCGGCCCGCATCGATGCGCCAGACTTTCAGAAACACGGGCGTGCCGGCCAGCATCACACTCACGAGGAGTTCGTTACCGTCCGGGCCGGTTTCCGGCGTTACCGGGAGGGAGTAGAAATCGTTGACCGGCGTCCGTTCCTGCTGCCAGCCGTCGGGTCCAATGGATTGTTGAAGGTAGCCTTTTTGATACAGCAGCCCGACACCAACCAGGGGCAACATGGCGTCGCTCGAAGCCTTCAAATGATCGCCGGACAGCACGCCCAGGCCGCCCGAGTAGATGGGCATGCAGTCGAGCAGCCCGTATTCCATGGAAAAATACGCCACCAGCATGCTGGAGGGCGCCGTCGACGCTGCGGCAAGATATGCGTCCAGGGTTTCGCCGGCGCGCCGGTAAAGCGCGATAAACCGGGGGTCCTTCGCCGCCCTTTCCAAGGCCTGCTGCGGCACCCGCCCCAGCATGACGACCGGATTGTGATTGGAAGCCTTCCAAATAACCGGATCAAGCCGGCGGAACAGTGCGCGCAGGTGATGATCCCAACTCCATAGGAGGTTGACACCGATCTCGGAGAGCCTGTGGAGCGCCGGCGGCAAAGCGGGGCGCACCAAAAACTCCTTCAACGGACGAATCTGGAAAGACATCAAAAACCGTAGGTAATCAGAATAGCAAATCGCATAACAGATCCCCGGCGAAGTCTTCGTGTTACATTCGCCTTACTTTCTATATCGGCCATACGAATGGAGATCTTGACGGATAGGATATGATTCCCTCTGAAACGCAATCGGAACGTGGAAGAAAAGATGGAACAAAAGGAGATGGCATGAGCCGTTGGGCTGCCGAGTTTGCGGCGGCGCGCTCGCAAACGGACACGCTGTTCTCGCTGCTCGATCCCGCGGCTTTATACGATCGTCCGGTAGCGGACCGGCATCGTTTGATCTTCTACCTGGGCCATTTGGAGGCGTTCGATTGGAATCTCCTGTCACGTTACGCGCTGGACCAGCCAGCGTTCGAGCCTTCCTTCGATAAACTGTTCGCTTTCGGGATCGATCCGGAGCCGGGAGGCGCTCCCGCTGATAAGCCGTGTGACTGGCCGTCAGAACGCGAGGTTCGTGGCTATGCGGCCCGCGTGCGGCGCGAAGTGGACGACCGGCTGGCTCAGTTGCCCGAACAGTTGCTGCATGTGGCCGTTGAGCATCGCTGGATGCACGCCGAAACGCTCGCGTATCTGTTTCACAACTTACCGTATGAGGTAAAAAGCGGACCGAGCCCGGTTGGTTCGGACCGCCCGGCTATCGTAAATTCGACGATCGAGATTCCGGCAGGCACGGCGGTGCTCGGGCGTCCCCGGGGCGATGGATTTGGATGGGATAACGAGTTCGACCGTCACGCGGTTCCGGTTCCGGCATTTCGTATTTCGAAGTTCAAGATCACGAACGGTGAGTATCTGGAGCATGTACGCGAAGGCGCAGCGCCGAATTTTTGGATCGAACGGCAAGGCAAATGGTTTCTGCGCGGCATGTTCGGCGAAATTCCATTGCCGCTCGACTGGCCGGTGTACGTCACGCACTCGGAGGCGTCGGCGTATGCGAAAGCTCGCGGAGGATCGCTGCCGACGGAAGCGCAGTTCCACCGGGCCGCGGAGGGTTCGCGAGCCGTAAACACAGATTTTGGACAGTGGGATCCGGCGGCGGTGGACCTGGGCGCTCCCGGCGTGCACGGAACGGTCCAAATGCTCGGGAACGGATGGGAGTGGACCTCGACGCCATTCGGGCCATTTCCCGGCTTTGAAAAATTCCCGTTTTATCCCGGATATTCGGCGGATTTCTTCGACGGCAAGCATTTTGTCCTGAAGGGCGGATCTCCGCGGACGGCCGCGTGTTTCCTGAGGTCCAGCTTCCGGAATTGGTTTCGGCCAGATTATCCGTATCTTTATGCCGGCTTTCGCATCACATCAGAACCGGAGACACCATGAACGAATTCGCGTGTGAAGTACGGCGAGGGCTCAGCAAGGCCCAGAAGGAACTGCCCTCGCGATATCTGTACGACGAATTGGGCAGCGCTCTGTTCGATACGATCACGGTCCTGCCGGAATACGGCCTGACTCGCGCAGACCAGCGGCTGCTGGAGCGGCACGCGGCGGATCTGCCGCGCGAATTCGGGTGCGTGGCGGAGTTCGGCAGCGGATCGGGACGCAAGACGCGCGCGGTGCTGGAGGCGCTGGAGCCGGACCGCTATGTTCCGATCGATGTTTCGGGACACGCGCTGGAGCGCTGCCGCCGGGAGCTGGCCGGGCTGGCCCGCATCGAACCCGTGGAAGCCTCCTACCTGAACGGGCTCGACCAGATTCCGCGCAACGGAGGACCGATGCTGGTGCTGTTTCTGGGCAGCACGATCGGGAACTTCGATTCGCGGTGCCGTGCTGATTTTCTGAAACAGGTTCGGGCGCGCATGCGGGAGGGCGATGCACTGCTGATCGGATTCGACCTGGTAAAGCCGGTGGAAATGATGCTCGACGCGTATGATGACCCGACCGGTGTTACGGCCTCGTTCAACCTCAACCTGCTGGGCAGGATTAATCGCGAATTAAGCGGCGATTTCGAGCTGCGCGCGTTTGCGCATCAGGCGCGGTACGATCCAGAAGAACGGCGGATCGAAATGCACCTGCGGTCCCGCGTGGATCAGAGAGTGACGGTTCGGGATGCAGAGTTCACCTGCTTGTTTAAGGCGGACGAGACGATCTGGACCGAGTCGTCGCATAAATTCCATCCGGAGGAGACCGCCGAGATCGCGCGAGAGAGCGATTTTGCGCAGGAGGCGCAGTGGGTCGACCAGGGGTGGCTGTTTGCGGAAAACTTGTGGCGCGCGGCGTAGGCCCGCAGAGGGCCTTGGAAGGCAATTGGAGATCCGCTTGCCGGTGTGCGCGGGCGTCGAAAGGGGCAGGTCGGGGACCTGCCCTACCATCAAGTGAACCAGGTGCTGCGATTTTCTAAAGTCGGATACCGCGTCAACGGGCGCGAAGTGCTGCGCGATCTAACCTTCGAGGTCGAGAAAGGGCAGACACTCGTACTACTGGGACGGAGCGGGTCGGGAAAAACGACGGCGCTAAAGATGGTGAACGCGCTCCTGACACCGACATCGGGCGAGGTATCGGTAGAGGGCCGCGCCACCATCGAATGGAATCCGATCGAGCTGCGGCGGCGGATCGGGTACGTCATTCAAGAAACCGGTTTGTTCCCGCACTTCACTGTCGCCGCCAACGTTGGCGTCGTTCCAAGGTTGAACGGCTGGCCGCAAGAGCGCATCGCCGCGCGCGTCGACGAGCTGTTGACCCGCGTCGGGCTTCCGTCCAAGGAGTTTGGACAGCGCTACCCGCGCGAGCTCTCCGGCGGGCAGCGGCAGCGTGTGGGCGTGGCCCGGGCGCTGGCAGCCGATCCTCCGATTCTCCTGTTCGACGAGCCGTTCGGGGCGCTCGATCCCGTGACGCGGCACGAAGTCCGCCGCGAATACACGGCCCTCGCGCGCGATTTGGGAAAAACCACTCTGTTCGTGACGCACGACGTACGCGAGGCTCTGGAATTGGGCGACCGGATTGGCCTGCTCGCGTCGGGCCGCCTGGAAGAACTTCTGCCGGTGAACGAGTTCCGTCGCGCGCAATCGGCCGAGGCCTCCGCGTTTCTCGAGTGCCTAAGCAGTGATCAAAACAATTGAGCGATGATTGAAAGACCGTGCGTCCGGGTCTCGCCCACGATATTCTCGACCTCACATCCGAGCATCTGATACTGGTGCTGACCGCCATGGCGATCGCCTGCGCCATCGGCGTGCCACTGGGAATCCTGCTGACGCGGCGTGCGCGGTGGAGAGCGCCGGTGCTCGGAGTCGCCAACATCCTGCAGACCATCCCGAGCCTGGCCCTGTTCGGATTTCTGATTCCACTGCCGCTGATCGGCGGGATCGGACCGCGCACGGCGATCGTGGCGCTGGTGGTTTACGCCCTCCTGCCGATTCTGCGCAACACGCTGGCGGGTATACTTGGCGTGGACGGGGCCGTGCGCGAATCGGCGACCGCCATGGGAATGACCCCGGCGCAGATCTTGCGTGAAGTGGAACTTCCGCTGGCGGCGCGGACGATTCTGGCCGGAATCCGGATCGCGACCGTAACCACCATTGGGACAGCGACCATCGCCGCCGCGATCGGAGGCGGGGGGCTGGGAGTTTTTATTTTCCGCGGGGTCGCATCCGTGGATACGGTGCAGATCCTGGCGGGAGCCGTTCCGGCCGCGCTGATCGCGCTTATATCGGACGGGGGGCTCGGATGGATCGAACGAAAATTCTCGGCGTAACGCTGGGGCTGATTGCAGCGATCGGCGCCGGCTGCGGAAAAACGAAAAAGACACTGACCGTAGGCTCGAAGAACTTCACCGAGCAGGTGGTGCTTGGCGAGATTATCGCGCAGCACCTGGAACACAGGCTCGCGATTACCGTTACCCGAAGGCTGAACCTAGGCGGAACGCTGTTGACCTACCAGGCTCTGCTCAGCGGCGAAATCGGGATCTATCCGGAATACACGGGCACTATCGTCTCAGAGATTTTGAAAGAGCCGATCGCCAAGGACGCGGCTCAGGTGCTGGAACGCGCGCGAGTGGAGATGCAGCGCATTGCGCAGACCGAAGTGCTCACTCCGCTGGGCATCGATAACACGTTCGCGATGGTGATCCGCGGAGAAGACGCCCGCAAATTCAACATCTCGACATTAAGCGACGCGGCGAAGGTGACCCCCGGCTGGAAGCTGGGGGTGGGCTACGAATTCCAGTCGCGCAAGGACGGGATGCCTGCCCTGAACAGCTACCATCTCCCGATGAGCGCGGCGCCCCGCAGCATGGATCTGGGCCTGCTGTACAAGGCTCTGGAACAGGCGCAAGTGACCATGATCGCGGCCAATGCCACGGACGGCCCCCTGGCGTCGCATGACTGGACCGTACTACAGGACGACAAGCACGCGTTCGGATCGTATGAGGTGTGCATTCTGGCCCGGCAGGATGTGCTGGCGGCTGACCCTAAGGTGCGCGCCGCGCTGGACGAACTTTCCGGAAAATTCACGAACGAGATCATGCGCAAGCTGGATGCCGCCGTAGACGTGGATCATCGGCGCGTGCCAGACGTTGCGGCCGAATTTCTCGCCCAGGCCGGGTTGAAGTAAGTACCGCCCGAAGCGGCGGAAGTTACAAACGTATCGCTTCGAGAACTTTTCGAAAAAATATTCGCGATGGAACAAACCCAGAAACGAACTCGTCCGTCTATATAGCCAAAGCAGCTAGCCTCCGTGCGGAACCCTTTCCCCAACAACAAACCCCCGCACGGAGGCCACATTTAATAACGGTAAGTTGACGCCAGTTTACCCGCAATTCCAAAAGCGGTCAATGGGCGAGGAGAACTGTCCGGACCCGGACAGTTCAGGCGCGAAATTCGACAGACCGCGCTACCGTCACTGCCGGATTCTCCAGTAACTGTTTCAGGACCGTGTCGGGTACGGGTTCATCAGTCTCGACCACCGCGATCGCCTGAAGCGGTTCACCGGCGCGCGCGGGAGCCTCGCACCGGCCGAGTGAAAAGCTGGCAATATTGATGCTATTTTTTCCCGTTACCGAGCCCACATATCCGATGACTCCGGGAACATCGGCATTCTTCAAGAACATCAGATGGCCGGTCAGCGGCGCTTCGCAATAAATCCCGTCCACGCTCAGCAGACGGGGCTTGTCGAGCACAACGGATCCTTCGACAGTGGTTATGCCGGTATCGGTTTCCAGTTCCAGCCTGACAGAATCGGCCTGGCCCGCGGGAGCTGCCTTCTCATGCCTCTCGGCGTAACCCAGGCCGCGATCGGCGGCGATCTGTAGCGCGTTCACGACGTTCGCTTTGAGCGCCATGGAACGGCTGAGCACACCGGCCACGCCTGCGTTACGGATTAGGAGCGTGTTCTGTTCCGCGATCTTCCCCTGATACACCAGGCGCACCAGGCGCGGATTGCCCGTGGCGACAAACGCGGCGAAGGTGCCAAGCCGTTCGGCCAGCGCGGCATAGGGCCCGACCGTACGATACTGGTCCGCCGTCATTGCGGGGACATTCACCGCGTTTAGCGCCACGCCGCTTTTCAAATATGCGACGATTTGCTGCGCGATGCGCACGCCGACAGCTTCCTGCGCTTCTTCGGTAGATCCGCCGATGTGTGGAGTCGCCAGGACGTTATCGAAGGCGAGTAATGGTTCGCCTACGGGCGGTTCCACCTGAAAAACATCCAGGGCCGCGCCCGCCACTTTTCCGGATTCGACTGCTTTCCGCAGTGCCTCGCCATTGATCAGCTCGCCGCGGGCGCAGTTGACGATACGCACGCCTTTTCGCATTTTGGCGAAGGCCGCGTCGTTCAGCAGCGCGTAAGTTTCGGTGGTGAGGGCAACGTGCAGCGTAATGTAGTCGCTTTGCGCATAGAGCTCATCGAGATTCATCAAGGTGGCGCCGAGGTCGGCCGCCGCGCGAGAGTTTACGTAAGGGTCGCTCGCGACAATACGCATCTCGAATCCGCGAGCGCGCCGCACCACTTCACCGCCGACGCTGCCGAGTCCGATGACGCCCAGCGTTTTGCCGCGAAGTTCGGTGCCGAGAAATTTCTTCTTCTCCCACTTTCCGCTCTTTATCGACGCGATCGCCTGGGGAATGGAGCGCGCCATGGACAGCATCAGAGCCAGCGTGTGTTCGGCCACCGAGACGGCATTGCCGCCCGGAGTGTTCATCACCAGAACGCCCGCGGCTGTGGCCGCATCGAGATCAACGTTGTCGACGCCAACGCCCGCGCGTCCGACCACTTTCAAATTAGGCGCCAGCGCCAGGACGGCCTCGTTAACCTGAACCGCGCTGCGCACGATTAAGGCGTCCGCGCCGGCAAGATGCGAGCCGTAGTCCTTGGGACTCGAAACAATCACTTCCCAGCCCGGCTGAGCTTTTAAAGCTTCGATTCCCGCCTCAGCCAGCGGTTCCGCAACCAGAATCTTCATGTGATCGTGTGCTTTAGATGTCGAATGTTTAAACGTTGACGGTCTCTTTTTTGGTGATCGCGATTTCGGCGTAGACCTGCTGCACCGCGGCGACGCCCGCGCCTAGTTTCACCGCGTATCCATTGGCTTGCAGGATTAGCTCCAGTTCGGCAACCATCGCGAACAGGTCCGCGAAATCGAAATACCCCAGGTGCGCGATGCGGAAGATCTGGCCCTTCATAGATCCCTGGCCGTTGGCGATGATGGATCCAAAGCGATTCTTGAACTCCTTCACGATGACCCCGGAATCCATGCCGGCCGGCGCTTTCACGGCCGTCACCGAACCGCTGGGGCTTTCGGGCGCGAACAACTCAAGACCCAGCGCATGACAAGCCGCCCGCGTCGCCCGCGCCAACTGCTGCGCGTTGTCCACCAGCTTGTCCATGCCGAGCGTCTTGATATATTTCAAGGCCTCGCCCATGCCGAGCATCAGAGAAGTAGCCGGCGTCCAACTCGATTCGCCGTTGACAGCATTCTTTCTTTCCTTCTTCAGATTGAAATAGAAACGCGGCAGTTT
>DATGGL010000288.1:0-18781 GCA_035308605.1 Bryobacteraceae bacterium | reverse complement strand
GCGTTTTTCTGCCACGGCGTCCCACCGAACCAGGGAGTCCGGAACGTCCGGATATCGCTCTGCGCGTACATCGAAACCCAATCCGCCGCGCCCGCGCCAGCCGAGGCTGCCTTGAAACGTCCCGTGACG
The DNA here is from genome assembly GCA_035308605.1 of Bryobacteraceae bacterium. Lineage (GTDB taxonomy): Bacteria > Acidobacteriota > Terriglobia > Bryobacterales > Bryobacteraceae > Palsa-187. Next base: position 18,652 of record DATGGL010000288.1, on the reverse strand, counting down.
GTGATAATCTTGTTGGTCATGTGACCGCCGCCGCTCCAGCCCATTTTGATCATATGGTCCGGATCCGCGACGCCGGTCTTGATCACGTAGTCGACGCCCGCGAGGACATCGAGATGCGCGTTCTTGAAATAATGGCCCACCATGTCGCGTAGAAAATCGTCGCCATACCCCGTACTGCCGCGATAATTGGGTTGCAGCACAGCGTAGCCCTTGGCCGCGAGCACCGGCACGAAATTCTGCGACCCGCCGAACCCGAACTTATCCGACGCCTGCGGCCCGCCATGCGTCTGCACCGCGAGCGCATACTTCTTGCCTTCCTGATAATCGATCGGGTAGTAAAGCAGGCCCTCGACCGTGACGCCGTCCGCGCCTTTCCACTCCACGCGTTCCTGCCGCGGCAGCTTGAAATCGCGCGTCAGATAATCGAACACCGCGGTAACTTTGCGCGGCGCAGAGCCGCCGTCCGCACTCAGTATCCACACTTCGCCGGGACTGGTCATCTCGGACGACGTGTAGACATGCGCGTTCGCGCCAGGCGAAAGTGTCCACCCGGCGATCGCATGTTTGCCCGTAGTGATCTGCTCCGGATGCCCACCCTGCGCGCCCACTTTGAACAGTTCCGCGTGCACGCCCATGTTGGCGAGAAAGAAAATCGACTTGCCGTCCTTCGACCAGCTTGCCTTTTCGACTTCGTAGGGCAGGTCCGGCATCAATACTTTCGAATCCCCGCCGTTCGCGGGCGCGACGAACACCTTGCGGTTGTAATAGTTCTCGAATTTGGCGTTCGCCTGAGAAAGGAACATCACCTGCGATCCGTCCGGCGAAAGCACGGCATCGTTTTCCGCAACTCGATTGTGGGTGATCTGATGCGGAGAAGCCCCCGCCGAGTCCGTCACCCAAACTTCGCTCTGATCGCTATCCTCCAGCAGCGGCGACGGCGCGCGATGCATGGCGATCTTCTTTCCGTCAGCCGATAATTCGTAGGACAGAATCGAAAAATTGCCCGTGGTGACGCGATGCTCGGTCTTGCTCGCGATGGCGACGGTCCACAGATGCTGCTGCTGGAAATCTTCATCGAACATGAAGACGTCGTCTTTCAGCTTCTCCCGCGCCTTCTGTTCATCGGACTTCGCGTCGGCGGCGCGGAAGTAAATCGTCGCGCCGTCCGGCGTCCAGGTGATATTCGACGTAGGCGTCGCATGGGTGGTCAACTGCCGCGCCTCGCCGCCCGCCGGCGAGATGAGAAAAATTTGATTCACCGCCTCCGGTTCCGTGCCGCGCTTGGCGACGAACGCGATCGTCTTGCCATCCGGCGACCAGCGCGGCGATAGTTCACCCTCCGCGCCGCTGGTCAACTGCATCGCGCCCGAGCCGTCCGCGTTGATCTTCCAAAGATGGCTGACACGCCGGTCAGACTTCCAGTTCGGGTCCGATTGAACGTACAGAATCGTGCGGCCGTCCGGCGAAATCTGCGGATCGGTGACTTGCGGGACATTCATCACATCCACCAGCGTCATAGGACGCGGTTCGGCCAAAGAGACAACGGCAGCAGCAAGAAATAGAGGAAGAGAAGTTCTCAGCATGGCAGTTTCACTCAAGCTAGCACACGCGCTTACGGCTGCGTCGGCAGTTCCGGCTTCGCGCCCTCCGGCATCGGATAGCGGTCGACTTTCAGCAGCATCGAAACCATGTGATAGTAGCCCATCACGCCGACCAGGTCGACCACGCCGCGCTCGCCAAACTTCGATTTCACGGCATTAAATGTCGCGTCGCTGACTTCTTTCTTGTTCACCAGTTCCATGCAGAAGTTGTAGATGGCTTCCTCATCCGGAGCCATCGAGGTAGGACGTTTCCCCGCAATCACCGCGTCGGCAATCGCCGGACTCAATCCGGCCGCCAGCGCCAGCCGGTGATGCGCCGCGAACTCGAACTGTACCATCCACAATCGCGCCATCAAGATGATGGCGAACTCGTTCAGCTTGGTCGGCAGCGAAGAGTGAAATCGGAACTGCAGCCCCAGTTGCTGCGCCAGTTCGCCGACGTCAGGACTCCGCAGCAGGACGTTGAACGGTCCGTCCATGTTATGCCGCGGGCCGTTGAGAATGTGGTCGGCAAGCGTCTTTTGCTCGGGCGTCATTTCGTCGTACGTAAGCGGCTTGAACCGGTCGCCTCGAAGCTTCGGGTCCGGCCTGGTTTGTGCGGCGCCGATAGCCGAAAATGCCGCCAGGAAGGCGCATAAAACATGGAAACGCATGGTAGAGTCCTTTCTAACCGATGGTTAGCATTCTACTCCAGGCGCTCTCCGGGTGTTCAAATTGATATACAATTCGCACAGGCGAATGCGAATCGTGAGACTCATTTTTCTCGCTGCCATTTCCACGACGCCGGGTCTCTTAAACGCACAACTGGTGCAGTTGCGCCACTGGTCGGGCCAAGGCATCGCACCCGTTTACGAAGGATTCGACGCCAATTCCGACGGCTCCTTCAATATGTGGTTTGGTTATATGAACCGGAATTACGAAGAGGAACTCGATCTCCCCATCGGACCCGATAATCATTTCGACCCCGGCGCCGATCGCGGCCAGCCGACGCATTTCCTGATTCGCCGCCACAAAGACGTATTCAAGGTCGTTGTCCCCAGGGATTTCGGAGAACAGAAGCTGGTGTGGACCGTCACCGCGCACGGCCAGACACAGCAGGTTGCCGGAACTCTCAATCCAGTCTGGATGATCGACCGCGTCCGGACCACGCGCGGAGGGAACAGCGAAAAAGTCGACTCGAATACGCCGCCCGTTGTGCACATCGATCCCGCCCAACAAACCGTCTCCGGCAAAGCGATTCTGACAGTGTCCGCCACCGACGACGGGCTTCCGCTCCGTCAAGGGAAGCCGATCGGCATGACGGTTGTATGGGGAAAGTATCGAGGCCCGGGCGTCGTGGTCTTCGATCCCGGCAAAGCCACCATTGTCGATGGAAAAGCGTTGGCATCGGCCAGTTTCAGCGAGCCCGGCGAATATGTGCTTCAAGCTGTTGTCGACGACGGTTCCGGCGAGGTCGCGGGAAATTTCGGATATCACTGCTGTTGGACCAATACGGAAGTCAAAGTCACTGTAAAAGGAGGCGGCGATGCAGGCACGCAACACTAAGCTATCTCTGGTCGGTGCGATCATGGCGGCGTTAACGTTGGCCTCCGACGGGACCGAAGCAACCGGCTCCCGCCCCGTCACTTTCACCAAAGACATTGCGCCGATTTTTCAGAAGAGTTGTCAGTCCTGCCACCACACCGGGACCTCGACGCCGATGTCCCTGATGACGTACATCGAAGCGCGGCCCTGGGCCCGCTCGATTAAAGAACGAGTCGCCCGCCGGGACATGCCGCCCTGGCACCTCGACAAGACCGTTGGTATTCGCCATTACAAAAACGATCGATCGTTGAGCGACGAAGAGATCGCAACGGTGGTCCGCTGGGTCGACACGGGCGCCGCCGAAGGCAACTCTGCCGACATGCCTCCGCCCAAGACATTCACGCCCGATAACACCTGGTTCATCGGCAAGCCGGATCTGGAAGTAACCACCGCGCAGGACTTCAAAATGTATCCGAAAGGTCCGGACTGGTGGATCGATCAGTACGCCGAAGTGAAACTCACCGAAGACCGCTGGATCAAAGCGATGGAGATCAAGCCGGACAACCCCAGGATCGTCCATCACTGCGTGGTCTACGCGATCGAGCCGGACGCCCCGGAAGGCACGCCCGAAAGCGGCGTCCAGCTTCACGAATACGCGGTGGGCAAATACGGAGACATCTTCAACGACAATACCGGCCGACTGCTAAAAGCCGGAACCCGTCTGCGCTTCGACATGCACTATTTCGCCATCGGCTCCGAGCAGCACAACCACACCACCATTGCTTTCAAGTTCTATCCCAAAGGCGTCACGCCGAAGTATCAGGTCAGGTCCCTCGCCGTGCGCAACATCCCGAATGACGAACTCGAAATCCCGCCCAACACCGTGGTCCGCACCGACGGCTATTTCCGCCTGACGCGCAACGCGCGCATCGACGCATTCCAGCCCCATATGCACATGCGTGGACGCGGCATGACGCTCGAAGCGATCAAGCTCGACAACAGCACCGAAATCCTAAGCTCCGTCGATCACTTCGATTTCAACTGGCACATCAACTACGTCTACGCGGACGACGCCGCGCCGCTTCTGCCTGCGGGAACTGTCCTGCATATGATCGGCATTCACGACAACACATCCGCGAACCGCCGCAATCCCGACCCGTCCATGTGGGCCGGATTCGGCGAACGCAGCGTGGACGACATGGTGCAAGTCTGGCTCGATATCGTTTATCTGGATGACGCCGAATACAACCGGATGGTCGCCGAACGAAAGGCGCAGCACAAGTAGACTCATGAAAACCGCATGTTTCGCCCTGGCGGCGGTTGCCATCGCCGGGATGGCCGCCGTGTCCGGCCAGCAAGGCGCCAAGGAAGCTTCGCACACGGTCGGATACCTGACCCGATACTTGAAAGAATCCGGGATTCCCGACATGGTTCGCGTCCTTCCCACCGCGCCCCCCGCCGGCACTCCTCGGGACAACGCCGATCGCGTGATTTTCAAAACCACGCGGGCTCTTCAGGATTCGCCGCGCTGGAAGCTCGCCCAAAGCGACAACGACATGTCGGTCACGGGAATGCTCGCCGCCTTTCGATGCGCCATCGGGATGACGGTCACGCGCGGGAACGCGCCTCATTTCGCGGCGCTGCTCGACCGCGTGTCCGAGGATGCCAACATCCTCACCGGCCCGCCGAAGGCGCACTATCATCGCGATCGCCCATTTCTAAAGGATGCGGGCCCGGTCTGTGTCATGCGTCCCGACACTCCCGATTTCCCGTCCGGCCACAGCACGTTCGGGTGGGCCACGGGCCTGATCCTCGCCGAAATCATGCCCGATCGCGCTTCCGAGGTCTTGACTCGCGGCCGATCGTTCGGCGAAAGCCGCGTAGTATGCGGCGTCCACACTGCGAGCGCCGTTGAAGGAGGCCGGATCGTCGGAGCCGCGTTGGTCGCGACCTTGAACTCCATCGGGGAATTTCGCGCAGACCTCGAAGCCGTCAAGGCTGAACTAGGCGGGCTCCGACGCAATCCGCCCGCCCCACCAGCCAACTGCGCGGCCGAAGCAGCGCTAATCGCGAACACCCCGTATTAGAAGGACGATCCCAGCTCCGCTTTCCGACGCGTCCACCCGCTCGCTATCGCGCGCGGCTCTGTGTCAGCCTTGCGTCGTCAGCCGCCGGCACGGAGCCGCGCACGCCGTGAGCGGGTCACAAACCTTCAATTCCCTGTCGCCGCCGACTTCGGAACCTCGCCTCCATGCGGACGCGTCCCACTCGCTTTCCACGCCCGTAGTTCCGCGAAGCCGGCCGCGATCTCTCCCGGCAGGATGGCGCAATGCCCGTCGTGCTTCACATATTGCTGGACGAACAGATTCGCCGCACCCGAGGTCTGCACCGCCGTTTGATACATGTTCGGGATCCATACCGGCACCAGCGGATCGTAACTCGTGTGAATCGCCAGCATCGGCCTCAGAATTCGTCCCGTTGGCGTATAGAAAGCCCTCAGGTATTCGAGCGCTTTCGGATCCGCCGCATAGCGCGCGATCTCGCCGTTGATTTTGTTGTCGTCGAGCGTCCCGTTATAAATCATGTCGCGATTGTCAAACGGATTCCCGCCCGCCCTCTCCGTAAGTTCCTTGATCAAATATGCGATGAACGCCGTCGTGCCGGCCAGATCGCGATTGCTCTTCAGGTTACTGTCGTGGAAATGGCGCAGAGACCCCGCCTTCTCCGGGGCCGCCTCCAACGCCTGCTCCACTTTACTGACTAGTTCCCGATTATTGACGAAATTCTTTGGGATTTTTGTCGGCTCCGGCAGTACGCTCGGGAAATAGTAATTGAACAGCACGTAGCTGTCGAACGCCCCGCGGCTCATGAACAGATCCGAGGAAGCCAGCGGTCCGCAGAGCGGCAGCGCGGCGTCGTACGTGGCCGGATCTTTTTCCATCAGCATCATCGTCAAGAATCCGCCCATCGAGTGCCCGGTGAGGAACGTCTCCTTGGGCCGGCCATATTTCGAGACGAAGTACCGTCGCAGGCTTTCGGTGTCCACCGCCGCTTCCTGAACGGCCCATCCACCCGCCGCGTATCCGGACTGCGCCACCGCGTATCCCTGATCCAGGAACGGCTTCAGCGCCGGTGAGAGTTTCTGATCCGCGTAGGTAACCGGGGTCACGTTGTAGCCATGGCAGTAAACCACCAGGCCTCCGTTCCAGGCTTCCGGAACGTCGATCCGAAACGCAGCGCCATTGATGGCCCCGGTCTCAACTTTAGGCTCGGCAACCGCGGCTGTTCGAAGAGCCGCGAAAACAAGGCAGACTGCAAGATGTTTCATACCTGGGACGAAGGTATTCAATCGGATGGTACGGTGTCAACCCGGTGGCAAGAAGAAACGAATGGCGGAGAGGGGGAGATTCGAACTCCCGGACCCCGTGAAGGGTCAACGGTTTTCGAGACCGCCGCAATCGACCACTCTGCCACCTCTCCGCGACACCTCATTTTAGCATGTACGCGTTTTTGGCCGGCAGAATCGGTAAAGTCCAACAAATGAATCCACTACCGAACCCCGCGGCAACGCCGATACGGTAGAATCTTGTTCGACTGGCCCGTGTCGGACATTGCAACCCCGCATGCGGGTTCGGCTGACCCCAAGGAGGCTGAATGTCCGACGACATCAGCGCGGGAGTTCCGGTTCATGCAGTCGCCGGCCCGATTCAGGAGATCGACGTTCTCTGGATCAACGCCGGTCTGAGTTGCGACGGCGATACCATCGCCATGACCGCGGCTACCCAGCCCAGCATTGAGGAACTCATTCTCGGAGCCCTGCCGTGGATTCCCAGAGTAAAACTGCATAACGCCTTCCTCGCCTTCGAAAATGGCGACGATTTTATGAGGCGTTTTCATCATGCCGCACAGGGCGCGCTGGATCCTTTTATTCTTGTGGTTGAGGGATCGATCCCCGACGAAACCAATAAAACCGAGGGATATTGGGCGTCTTTTGGGACCGATTCCAGCACCGGACAGCCAATTACCACGTGCGACTGGATCGACCGGCTGGCGCCCAAGGCCTGGGCCGTTATCGCCGCCGGAACCTGCGCGACCTATGGCGGGATTCACGCCATGCAGGGCAATCCGACGGGATGCATGGGGCTCGCTGATTATCTCGGATGGAAGTGGACCTCGAAAGGCGGTATTCCCATCGTCTGCATCCCGGGATGCCCCGTGCAGCCGGATAATTTCACGGAGACCCTGCTGTACCTGCTGCACATGGCCGCCGGACGCGCGCCGATGATTCCGCTCGACGACGCCCTTCGGCCCACGTGGCTGTTCGGACAAACCGTGCACGAAGGTTGCGACCGCGGCGGTTACTATGAGCAGGCCGAATTCGCCGAAGAATACGGAGCGCGCAATTGCATCGTGAAGCTCGGATGCTGGGGGCCCGTGGTCCAATGCAACGTCGGAAAGCGCGGCTGGATGTCCGGCATTGGAGGATGCCCGAACGTCGGCGGGATCTGCATAGGCTGCACCATGCCTGGATTCCCGGACAAGTTCATGCCGTTCATGAATCAGCCTCCGGGCTCGCTGCTCTCATCGAACGCCGTCATGACCTACGGCCGCGCGATCCACGCGCTCCGGCGATTCACCCAGGCATCCCTAAATAAAGAACCAAGCTGGCGCGGCGTGCGAGGGGAATAGACGAGGACAATAGGGAATGCATGGGCGCGCACGTTCCATCGCTTGATTCGCTGAATATCGGAGCCTCGGAAGAAATTCTCGCCGGGCTCGCCAGCGTATTCTTTCAGGCCGCGCCCGGCCGCCCGAAATCATCGGGAAACGGCAGCCGTCCAATCCCCACGCTCGAAGCGCGGTATCGCGTGCTGCTCGATCAGATTCCGGCGGTCGTGTTCATGGCATATCTCGACCAGGGGATCGGCGAAGCCTACGTGAGCCCGCAGATTGAAGCGACGCTCGGATTCTCCCAGAAGGAATGGCTGGAAGATCCCGTTCGGTGGTATCAGCAGATCCATCCCGACGACAAGAGCCGCTGGAGCAACGAAGCCGCCGAAATGTTTCTATCCGGCAAGCCGCTGCGCTCCGCCTATCGTGTTATGGCGCGCGACGGGCACGTGGTCTGGTTTCACTGCGAAGCAAGATTGGTGCGCCGCGAAGATGGCGAGCCCTGGTTTATTCACGGCGTGGGCTTCGACATCACGGAGCTTAAGCAGACCCAGGAAGAGCTGCAGGAAGAACGCAACGTCGTTTCCGCGATTTTCGATACCGTCGGCGCGCCGATTATCGTCCTCGACCGCGAAGGCCGCATCGTGCGCTTCAACCGCGCGTGCGAGCAGATGATCGGCTACACCGTCGACGAAGCGAAGGGCCGTTTCTTATGGGAGCAATTCGTTGCGCCCGAAGAAGCCGGCGAGTTCCGCGACCTGTTCCTCCGAATCTGCGACAGCCCTGCCCGCACCGAATCCGAAAGCTGCTGGGTCACGCGCGACGGCAAGCAAAAAATCGTTGCCTGGTCGGCCGCCCTGCTGCCCGGGACCCAGCAGACACCGACCTACATCATCGCCTCAGGCATCGATGTTACTGAGCAACGCCGCGCCCAGGCCAAATTCCGCGGCCTCCTCGAAGCCGCGCCCGACGCGGTGGTGGTGGTCAACCGCACCGGAAAGATCGTGCTGGTGAACGCCCAGGTCGAGAAACTGTTCGGCTACGGCCGCCAGGAGCTTCTGGGCGAGGAGATCGAGAAGCTCGTGCCCGAGCGGCTGCGCGGAAAGCATCCGGAACACCGCCGGGACTTCATCTCGGAGCCGCACCAGCGCCCCATGGGCGCCAGCCTGGACCTCTACGCGGTGCACAAGGACGGCCACGAATTTCCCGTGGAGATAAGCCTGAGCCCGCTCGAAACGGAAGAGGGCACGCTGGTTTCCAGCGCGATTCGCGACATCAGCGAACGCAAGCGGTTGGAGAAAACCATTCTCGAAATCAGCGAAACCGAACGCCGCAGAATCGGTCAGGACTTGCATGACGGATTGGGCCAGCATCTCACTGGCGTGGCGTTCATGGGCAAGGTTGTCGAGGATCGCCTGGCGGAATCGTCGCCTGGCGAAGCCGCGGAAATGGCCAAAATCGTCCAATTGGTCAACCAGTCAATCAAGATGACGCGGGAACTCGCCCGCGGCCTTCTGCCGGTGGTGGCGGAACCGCACGGCCTGATGTCCGCGCTGGAGCATTGGGCGGGCGAAGTGAGCGAGCTGTTCCACGTCTCCTGCCGCTTCGAATGCCGTGATTCCGTGCCGATTCACAACGAAACGCTGGCCGAGCATTTGTACCGGCTGGCGCAGGAAGCCGTCAACAATGCGGTTCGACATGGAAATCCACGAAACATAACCATCGGGCTGGCCATCGTAAAAGGAGGCGGCGCCCTGACCATTCATGACGACGGCTGCGGATTTGAGCCGGATTCCAAGGGTTCCTCCGGTCTGGGGCTGCGCATTATGAATTATCGGGCGAAAATGATCGGTGGCTCCTTGAGTGTGCAATCGTCGTCGGCGGCTGGAACGTCACACAGCGGTACGCTCGTCAGGTGCCTGTTTCCGATTTCGAACGAGGTCAATCATGTTGACTGACGCGGCGGCTCGCCAGGCCGGCGAGGGCAAGAGCACGATCCTGATCGTCGATGATCATCCCATCGTGCGCCAGGGACTCGCGCTGCTGATCAATCGCGAACCGGATCTGGCGGTGTGCGGCGACGCGGAGGAAGCCGGTTCCGCATTGCGCCGGATCGAGGAGCTGAAGCCGGATCTGATCGTCGTCGACATTTCCCTGAACGGCCCCGACGGCCTGGACCTGCTCAAAGACATCCGGACGCGCGATCCGAACCTCCCGGTGCTGATTCTGTCGATGCTCGACGAGTCTTTGTATGCAGAGCGCGCGTTACGCGCCGGCGCCAACGGTTACATCATGAAGCAGGAGGCCACCGAGCGCGTGCTGGTCGCCATTCGCCGGATTCTTGGCGGCGAAATTTATGTAAGCGAACGAATGTCCGATCGTATGCTGCATCGCTTCGCCGGCGGCGGCCAGGTCGGCGAGCGGTCCCCCATCGCCGATTTAACCGATCGGGAACTCGAAGTGTTTCGTTTGATCGGCGAGGGCCATGGCACGCGCCAGATCGCGGAAGAGCTTCACATCAGCGTAAAGACCGTCGAATCTTATCAGGCGCACATCAAAGAAAAGTTGTCGTTGAAGAACGCGCGTGAGCTGGTTCAGCGCGCGATTCAGTGGACCGTGGCTGAGAAAGCCACCTGAAAAGGCGGTTACAGTTACATGTCACGCATCGGCCCTGCTTGATTGCTCTAATTACGCAGGGAATCCCTTACGCCCCCGGTAGGGTTTCCACGAACGCGAAATTAGGATCACTCCGCTTGAGAAACTTTGCTCAGGACGCTTCAATAGTTCCGTACTAAGTGTGCGAGTACGCGCACGTGAACCGCGGAGTTCAAAAGGAGCCAGGTATGCCGACAGACGCCATTCCCTACGGCCGGAAAACCCAGAAGCCCTCACCTGTTGCCGAAGTTCATATCCTATGGATCACCGCCGGTCTCGGTTGTGACGGGGACTCCGTTTCGATCACCGCGGCCACGCAACCCGGCATCGAAGACGTGGTTCTCGGCGCGATTCCCGGCCTTCCTAAGGTTCATCTCCATAACCCCGTTCTAGCCTATGAAAACGGCGACGATTTCTTGAAGTATTGGCACTTGGCCGAGCAGGGGAAACTTGAACCCTTCGTCTTGGTGGTCGAAGGATCGATTCCCAACGAAAAAATTAAGAAAGAAGGCTACTGGGCCGCGCTCGGCACCGATGCGAAAACTGGGCAGCCGATCACCACGTGCGAGTGGATCGACCGTTTGGCGCCCAAAGCTCTCGCGATCGTCTGCGCGGGTACGTGCGCAACCTACGGCGGCATTCATGCGATGGAAGGCAATCCCACCGGCTGCATGGGCCTCGCCGACTATCTCGGCTGGGACTGGCGATCGAAGGCCGGTCTGCCCATCGTGAACGTTCCCGGATGCCCAGTCCAGCCGGACAATTTCATGGAGACCGTGCTGTATCTGCTATATCAAGTGGCCGGTCTTGCGCCGATGATTCCGCTGGACGATCAACTGCGTCCCAAGTGGCTGTTCGGCAAAACCGTGCATGAAGGCTGCGACCGGGCCGGATATTATGAGCAGGGAGACTTCGCCGAAGAGTACGGTTCCGCGAAATGCATCGTCAAGCTGGGCTGCTGGGGACCGGTAGTGAACTGCAACGTCCCCAAACGCGGATGGATGAACGGCATGGGCGGCTGTCCCAACGTTGGCGGCATCTGTATCGGCTGCACAATGCCCGGCTTCCCTGACAAGTTCATGCCGTTCATGGATGAACCCCCGGGCGCGCGAGTTTCCGCCGGCACGATCGCCGTGTACGGGCGTACCATACGAGCATTGCGCTCTTTCACCAACCAGACCGTCAACAAGGAACCGAAGTGGCGGCATCCCAGAGCCGAGCTGACCACCGGCTACAGTCCGAGATCGTTCTGAGGAGAATCTACCGTGAGCACAATCACAACACCCGACATAAAGACATCCGGCAAAACGGGCAATCTGGTGGAGATGAACTGGGATCCTATCACCCGGATCGTCGGCAGTCTCGGAATATTCACCAAAATCGATTTTGAAAATCACCGCGTGGCGGAGTGCCACAGCACCTCCTCCATCTTCCGCGGATACAGCATATTCATGAAGGGCAAAGATCCGCGCGACGCCCATTTCATCACCAGCCGCATCTGCGGCATCTGCGGCGACAATCACGCCACCTGCGCCACCTACGCCCAGAATATGGCCTTCGGCGTTCGCCCGCCGGCGATCGCCGAATGGATCGTCAATCTCGGCGAAGCCGCCGAGTATATGTTCGACCACAACATCTTCCAGGACAACCTGGTCGGCGTCGATTTCTGCGAACAGATGGTCAAGGAAACCAATCCCAGCGTGCTGGCGAAGGCGGAAAAAACCTCGTGCCCGCATTCGGACGCGCACGGCTACAAGACCATCGCCGACATCATGCGCGCGCTGAACCCATTCACCGGCGAGTTTTACCTCGAAGCGCTCCAGGTAAGCCGCATGACGCGTGAAATGTTCTGCCTGATGGAAGGCCGCCACGTCCATCCCTCAACGCTCTATCCGGGCGGCGTCGGAACCGTGCCGACTGTTCAGCTTTTCACGGATTACATTGTCCGCCTGATGAAGTACGTCGAGTTCATGAAGAAAGTCGTCCCGCTGCACGACGACCTGTTCGACTTCTTCTACGAAGCCTTGCCGGGATATGAGGAGGTCGGCCGGCGCCGCATTCTGCTCGGCTGCTGGGGCTCGTTCAATGATCCCGAGCATTGCGATTACACGTACAAGAACATGACCAAGTGGGGCCGCAAGATGTTCGTCACTCCCGGCGTGGTCGTCGACGGCGAACTGGTCACCACGGACCTGGTCGATATCAACCTGAATATCCGCATTCTGCTGGGCAGTTCTTATTACGATGACTGGCAGACCGGCGAAACCTTCGTCAAGCAAGATCCGCTCGGCAATCCCGTCGATCAGCGGCATCCGTGGAACCAGACCACCACGCCTCGTCCGCAGAAGCGCAATTTCAAGGACAAATACACCTGGGTGATGTCGCCGCGATGGTTCGACAAGAGAACCGGCGATCATCTCGCCCTCGACACTGGCGGAGGTCCTATCGCACGCTTCTGGGCGACCGCGCTCGCGGGCCTCGTCGATATCGGCTACATCAAAGCCACCGGCAAGAGCGTGAAGATCTACCTGCCGAAGACCATGTCGAAGCCCGAAGTCGAGTTCGAATGGAAGATCCCGAAGTGGAGCAACGCCATCGAGCGCGATCGCGCCCGGACCTACTTCCAGGCTTACGCCGCTGCCGCCGCCCTATACTTCGCCGAGCAGGCGTTGAAGGAACTGCACGCCGGCCGCACGCGTACCTGGTCGGATTTCAAGGTTCCCGACGAAGCCATCGGCTGCGGCTTCCATGAAGCTGTCCGCGGCGTGCTCTCGCATCACGTTGTGATCAAGAACGGCAAGATCGCCAACTATCATCCGTATCCCCCGACGCCTTGGAACGCCAATCCCCGCGACTCCTACGGGACCCCAGGCCCCTACGAAGACGCCGTCCAAAACACGCCGATCTTCGAGGAGAATGGAAGAGACAAATTCAAAGGCATCGACATTATGCGCGCAGTCCGAAGTTTCGATCCGTGTCTGCCCTGCGGCGTGCACATGTACGACGGCGGCGGCAAGGTACTCGAAACCCGCCATTCACCCATGTTTGGATTAAACGAGTAGAAGCACATGCCCGTACAACCGGAGTTCCAACAGCGCCTCCAGTCCATCGAGACGCTGCTGGGAGAAATCGAATCGGCCGCCGATCCAAGCCTGCGCAGCAATGTGCAGGAGCTTGTGCAGACCGTAATGGATCTGCACGGCGCCGGGATCGAGCGCATGCTCGAGCTGATTCGCGCCTCCGGCGATGCCGGTGAAACCATGGTGCAAAAGTTGGGCCGGGATGAACTTGTATCGAGCCTCCTGGTCCTGTATGGCCTGCATCCCGTGAGTCTTGAAGGCCGCGTTTCGCAGGCTCTCGATAAAGTAGGTCCGAAGCTGCGAGCCCGGGAAGGGGACGTCGAGTTGCTGCGCGTCGAAGAAGGCGCAGTCCGTCTGCGCCTCCACGCCAACGGTCACGGCTGCGGCTCTACCGCGGAAGCTCTGAAAGAAATGGTGGAGGAGGCCATTTACCAGACCGCTCCCGACGTGACTTCTCTGATCATCGAAGGCACAGAGCCGAAGCAAAGCTTCGTGCCCCTCACGATGCTGCAGGACAGCATGGTGCGAGACACCCTGGCAGCCGCGGAGAAAGGCGGGGTGTGAGCGACTCCTCCCCGGCTGGCTCTTTCAGCGCTCTCCGCCGGTTTGTGCGGCGTCCGACGTCAGCAGAGACCTGCGAGTTGTGCAGCCTGGAACTGGCTTCCATCCATCAGCACCTTTTGGAGCCCACAAGCCGCAAGCTGATCTGCGCCTGCGACGCCTGTGCGATCCTGTTTAGCAATCAAGGTCAGTCTAAGTACAAACGCGTCCCCCGCCGCGTGCGTTATCTCGCGGATTTCCGCCTCAGCGACAGCCAATGGGACGGATTAATGATGCCAATCAACATGGCGTTCTTCGTCAGAAGTACGCCGCATGCTCGCGTCATGGCGCTCTATCCCAGCCCTGCGGGCGCAACCGAATCGCTGCTTTCCTTCGACACCTGGGAGGACATCGAGCGCGAAAACCCCGCACTTCTCGAAATGGAAGCCGATGTCGAAGCGCTGCTGGTAAACCGGATCGGCCACTCTCGTGGCTTCTCAAATCCCGAATATTACATCGTGCCCATCGACGAATGTTTCCGGCTGGTCGGCCTGATTCGCAGCCGATGGCAGGGTCTGTCGGGCGGGGCGGAAGTCTGGAAAGAGATCGGCCAATTTTTCGGCGGCTTGAAGGACCGGGCCGATATCGTCGCGGAGAGAACCCATGCCTAACCTCGCGATCTCGGTCGATGGCGCCGAAGTCGTCCCCTACGCGGCATCACCCACAATTGCGCTGAAACTTCGCGTAGCCAACTCGGACCCGCACGAAGCGATTCACACGGTAGTCCTCCGAAGCCAGATCCAGATCGAGGTGACGCGCCGCCGTTACACTCCCGAAGACCAGGAACATCTCCGCGATCTCTTCGGTGAGCCCGCGCGCTGGGCGCAGACTCTGCGCAATCTGCTGTGGACCCACGCCACCGCCATTGTTCCGCAATTCAAAAGCTCAACTACCGTGGATCTGCACGTCCCCTGCACCTTCGATTTCAGCGTGGCGACCACCAAGTATTTCAACGGCCTCGCCGACGGAGAAATCCCGCTGCTGCTGATGTTCAGCGGTAACGTCTTCTACGCCGAGCCTTCCGGAGACCTGCGCGTCGCCCCGATTTCCTGGGATAAGGAAACCAAATTCCGTCTTCCTATCAAGGTTTGGAAAGACATGATGGACGCCTACTATCCCAACAGCGCATGGCTTTGCCTGCGCCGCGATATCTTCGAAGATCTGCATCGCTTCAAAATCGAGCGCGGCATTCCCACGTGGGAGCAGGCGTTCGAAATTCTGCTGGCCTGTTCGAAGGAAGAGGTCGGGTAAATGGACCTTCGCGCTGTGGAACAAATCGCCAACGCAGTCATGTATGAGGGTTACATGCTCTACCCGTACCGGCGATCCGCGGTAAAAAATCAGCAGCGGTTCAACTTTGGCGTCCTGTATCCGCGCGAGTACTGCGACCTTCAGTTAGGCGCGGAAGCATGGGAAATGCAGACCGAATGCCTGGCGACCGGAACTCCGTCCAGCACAATCGAAGTAAAAACCCGCTTCCTTCAAATGTCGAGCACTCCCGCAGGCTGGCAGGAAGGCATCGAACGGGAGGTTTGCGCCGATCCCCATACTTTCAATTCCATCGCGTCAAAGCAGCGATTCGAATTTGAGTGCCCTTCCGGAACCTTGGAGGGCGAATTGGAGCTGCGGGCATCGCCGCTGGGCGGCAATCTTTTCAAGCTAACGCTTAACGTTCGAAATCTTGCCCGGCTCCAGGGGGCGGATTTGGAGAATGCTGGCGGTGCAGACCGGGATCGGATGTTGCTGCAATCCCTGGTTTCCGTGCACAGCATTTTCCATGTTGCGGGCGGCGAGTTCATCTCCTTACTCGATCCGCCCGATCAGTTCAAGGCCGCGGTAGCCGGATGCCGCAACGTCGGAACCTGGCCCGTGCTCGCCGGACCCGTGCTCGCTGGAGAAGAAGGGCAGAGAAATCTGCTTCTTTCCGCGCCCATCATTCTTTACGACTATCCGCAGATCGCTGCCGAAAGCGCGGGCGATCTTTTCGACGGCACGGAGATCGATGAAATCCTGGCGCTGCGAATCCTCACCATGACCGATGACGAAAAGCTCGAGGTGCGCAGCGGTGACGACCGCGCCCGGCGGATTCTCGAACGAACTGAGATGCTCCCTTTGGAACATTTTCAAAAGCTACACGGTGCGCTTCGCGGCTTGGCTCCCGTTTCAAAGGAGCGCGAATGAACGAATGGGAATGGCAGCTTCTCGAGGACAAACCGCAGCTCGATCACATAATCGTCGACGGCGTTGAATTCCGCATCGGAGATCACGTCCGGCTGCGCCCCCGCAGCGGCGGCGACATCATGGATGTGGCGCTCTCGGGCAAAATCGCGATCATCGAAAGTATTGAGCAGGACTACGAAGGCAAGATCCAGGTGGCGATCGTTCTGGTGGACGATCCAGGCAGAGACCTGGGCCTGATGCGCCAGCCCGGTCATCGCTTCTTCTTTCATGTCGAGGAGATCGAAGCGGTATGACCACTCCTCGAATCCTGATCGCTTGCGTAGGGAACATTTTCCTGGGCGACGACGGATTCGGGACCGAGGTCGCGCTGCGCCTGGAGCGCCGTCCCCTGCCCCCTGGCGTGATCTTGAAAGACTTCGGAATTCGCGCCCTCGATCTCGCGTATGCTCTGCTCGATCCCCACGAGCTGATCATCCTGGTGGACGCCTGCGCGCGCGGCGGGGAACCCGGCACGGTTTATCTGCTGGAGCCCGATCCGTCCGAAGAACATACCTCCGGCGCGCTGGTAAACGCCCACGCCATGAATCCCACTGGCGTCCTTCGCATGGTGAAGTCCATGGGCGGACCCGCCGGCAAAGTTCTGATCGTCGGCTGCGAGCCCCTGGACCTGGGCTCTGAGGAAGGCAAGTTGGGTTTAAGCGATCCGGTTCTCGCCGCCGTCGACCAGGCCGTAGTCATGATCGAGACGCTGGTCTCGGAAAAGCTGGCCAAGGAACCCGTACTGCAGTCGCCCTAAAGAAAGAATCGCACGGAAGAATAAAAGGAGACGTCAAATGTCAATGGAACTGACCGAACGCGACAGCAATCAAGATTCGAATGAAACCAGGGACACCCTGTTCCTGTTGGGCGGCGCCGCCATGGTGGTCTTCGGCGCCGGCCTGATTCTCTCGACGCCGATCATTCGAAAAAGCCTCGGCGGCATGGGAATCGGGAACCTGCTGCAAGCCGCCATTCCCGATTTTGAGCGCTATCTGAAACTGCGATCGATGTGACGGACTTGCACTATCTTCTCGACAAGGGCGTGAGCCGGTTCACCGTCCGCGCATTCGCCAGCGGCATGCTTTCCGCGTTAGGGCACAATCCGACCATCGCGATTCGCGATTTCACTGTCGACGCCGCCTTCGATCCGGCTGAGCCGCAGCAGGCGGCGGTGAAAGTCGAGATTCGAGCGGATTCGCTCGAAGTGACCGACGACATCAAGAGCAAAGATCGCAAGGAAATTGAGAGCACCATGAACCAGAAGGTTCTGGATAGTTCCAAATATCCGTCAATCGTGTATGAGAGCTCCGAAACTTCCACCGAACCTCTCGGGGAAGGACGCTACAAGGCCGTCATCACGGGCAATCTTTCTTTGCACGGAGTTACGCGGCGCGTCCCCGTAAACGCGCAGATCGCCGTTAACGGCGATACGCTCCGGTCCTACGGTGAGTTCTCCATTCTCCAGAGCGATTTCGGAATTCCGCTGGTGAGCGTCGCCGGAGGCGGGCTGAAATTGAAAGATGAGCTGAAGTTTTCGTTCGACATAGTCGCCCGCAAACAGGACTAAACCAAAATGTGTCTCGCCATCCCTGGAAAAATAGTGGAACTCGAGGAAGACGACCGAAGCCTCGCGGTAGTAGACGTTCTCGGCGTTCGCCGCAAAGTCGATCTCGGGCTCCTGGCCGACGACAAGCCGGTAGCCGGCGATTGGGTTCTGATCCACGTCGGCTTCGCGATGAGCAAGATTAGCGAAACGGATGCTCTCGATCAACTGAACATGCTCACTGAACTCGGCGAGAGCGAATCGGCGATGGAAGAAGTCCGCGGCTACGGCTTGGGCGATGACGAACCCGAACGTACCAGCGCCCGGCCAGGAGGTTAACCATGCGATATGTCGACGAGTTTCGCGAACCGGAACTGATCAAAAAGACTGCCGCCGAGATCGTCCGCCTGGCCGATCCGAATCACCATTACCGTTTCATGGAAGTCTGCGGCGGCCACACGCATTCCATCTATCGCTTCGGTCTAAAGGATCTGCTGCCTGAGAATATCGAGCTGGTCCACGGCCCCGGCTGTCCCGTTTGCGTGCTTCCCATGGGCAGAATCGACGATGGGCTGTCCATCGCCGAACGGCCCGACGTGACTTTCACGGCTTTCGGAGACATGATGCGCGTTCCCGGAACGCACGGCAGCCCGCTCGAATACAAAGCGCGTGGCATGGATGTCCGTATCGTTTACTCGCCAGCCGACGCGCTCAAATTAGCGCGTGCAAATCCTAACAAGCACGTCATGTTTTTTGCG
>DATGGL010000287.1:0-19272 GCA_035308605.1 Bryobacteraceae bacterium | reverse complement strand
TCTTCAGGTAGTAGGCGAGCGTGTCGACGTGATAGTTGTTCAGCTTCGCGTACGCCTTCATTTTTGCCGGATTGTTGTCATGATGCGACATCGCGTGATGCGCCTCCGGCAAACCGATTTCCGGATACGACCGGTTGATGTTCTCCCGCGCCAGCATGAATGAGCTGACACGCGTAATGTCCGCCTGAAACGCCAGCACTTGCAGATCGAACATCAGCTCGGCATATTCCCGGAATGTCGCGGGCACGCCGGCCGGCTGCTCCGGCACTTCAAAGTTGGTGTTGGTCGATTCGCTCTTCGCGATACGCTGCTCGACGTCGCGAACCGCGTCGAAATACTGACTCAATTTCGTGCGGTCGCTGGCTCCGAGTTTGCCCCGCAGGTCGGAGATTTCCTCTGTCAGGCCGTCCAGGATGCTGCGATCCTCT
Organism: Bryobacteraceae bacterium; assembly: GCA_035308605.1. Classification (GTDB taxonomy): domain Bacteria; phylum Acidobacteriota; class Terriglobia; order Bryobacterales; family Bryobacteraceae; genus Palsa-187. Next base: position 18,844 of record DATGGL010000287.1, on the reverse strand, counting down.
TTCACGCGGCTCCGGCGCTCTTCAGCGGTGGCTCCGATACCAAACATGCGCTCGAAAAGGAAACGGGGATTGGTCTCGGACGGCAGCGGCGTCGTCGGGGAACTCCACGCCAGCGAGTTCATGTACGCGCACGCATAGCCGTGGTCGCACGCGCCGACCACGTCGTTTCGATCGATGGAGACTTCGAGCGACGACAGCTTCGTGTCGCGGCAGATCTTTTCGGCGATGAACTGATCAATGGTCTTTCCGGCGCGCACGTCCGAGCCCTCGGTCTGCTTCGGATGCGCGCAGCTCATGAACGCGGGTGCGGCGCGCGGATGCTGTCCTCCGACGTCTCCCTGATCGGTCGCCTGGTAATTATCGAGCCCGGTGAAGACGATCGTCTTATTCCGGAAGGGCTCCAACGGTTTCAATGTCGGAGAGAACTCGAACCCTGTTCCCTCGGCGGCAGGCGTCCACTCCAGCATATTCGCGCCGTTCCCGAAGTAAACGGCCGTGAATCGAGGCGCTCCCTTGGACTGCGCCCGCATGGCCGGCAGCATCGCGTCCAGGAACGGCAGCGCCACGGCTGCCCCCATTCCCTGCAGGAACATCCGGCGAGGCAGCGCTATCTTCTTGATGACCATCGGTCACCCCCATAGAAAAAATATCAGACTTTACTAATTCGTGCTCGCTTGCGCCATTCTCATCTGAAATGGCGTACTTGTCGCAATCGCCTGAATCAACGATTCAAACCGGTATTTGTCATCTGCCGCGTCGCGTTTGATCTTACGAACGGCGGGGGCATCGGCTGCCTCCAGGCCCCTTCCCAACGCATAGGTCAACAGCCTTTCGCTGACGGTTGTCAGAAACTCGTCCGAATGTTGGCGCAGGACCTGGCGGAGTTCCACGGGTCCGCTGAACTTCGCGCCATCCGGCAGCGCCCCTGCCGAATCGACCTTTGCTCCGGATATATAGATCTCCCGCCACTCGCCGATCGCGTCGAAATTCTCGAGTGCGAACCCCAATTGGTCCATCTGAGCATGGCAGCCCGCGCAGACGGGATTGGCGCGGTGCGCAGCCATCTGCTCGCGCATCGGCAGCACTTTGCGCGGATCTCTCTCGTCCTTAAGCAGCGGCACGTTCGCCGGCGGCGGAGGGGGCGGCGCGCCGAACACATTATCCAGAATCCACTTTCCGCGAAGCACCGGCGAAGTCCGATTCGGATAGGACGTCGCCATGAGAATCGAGCCTTTTCCCAACAGGCCCCGGCGCGGGCTATCGGCCGGAAGCGAAACCCTCCGGAATCGTTCGCCCTCCACACCTGGGATCGCGTAATGCGCGGCCAGACGCCCGTTCAAAAACGTGTAATCGGCGTCGAGAAGGTCGATCACGCTTCGATTCTCGCGGACGATGCTCTCGAAGAATAACTGGGTCTCCTCCGCAAAGGCCCGACGGAGGTTATCGTCGAAGTGAAACAGCAGCTCCGGGCTCGGCTGGTGCACAGCCACATTCCGGATGAACAGCCACTGCCCCGCGAAATTGTCTACCAGGGCCTGCGATCGCGGGTCCGCCAGCATTCGCCGAACCTGCGTCTGCAGGACTTCGGGCTTATGCAGACTCTTCGTCTCGGCCGCGTTCAACAGCTCGTCGTCGGGAATGCTGCTCCAAAGAAAGAAGGAAAGCCGCGACGCCAGGTCCAGATCGCTGATGCGATACGGCACGTTCTCGGCGATTCCCGCGGGCTGATCCTCGAAGCGGAACAGAAACTTCGGGCTGACCAGGATGCTGCGAAGGGCCATTTCGATGCCCGCCTCAAACCCATCGTGATTCGTGCCCTCCTGAAACGAGTGCAGAGGGACCCGAAGATCCGCGTCAGTCACGGGACGCCGGTACGCGCGTCGAGCCAGACTCGAGATAATCTTCTTCGCGCACGCCTCGTCCTGCGCGGATGCGGGGCTGCAAATTAAAATCCGCCGCCGGCTCGGCGTATCCGATACCGTCGTCGCTCCGGACTGCGTGCCGGTGATCGTCAGCGTGGAGATTTTGGGAGGCCCGCCGACGGCCCGGTAATTCTCGCGTCGCAGGGATGGATCGAACAGATCCTCGACGTAAGCCTCGGTTTTCGCCACGAAGTACGCCTGCACCAGATGCGAGCCGCCTTTCACCGGCGCCCGGAAAGTGAGCTGCTCGACGATTTTCTTGTTCCGCGCCTCCTCGGCCGCTCCCCCAAAACCACTGCGGCGCGAAACCACGTACTCAGGCCCGCCAATGGATCCACTCCAGACCTTAACGTTATCCAGCCGCACCTCGAGTTGATGGCGTTCCTCCGTGATGCCCTCAAACCCACCCATGACTCCGTTCTCTTTCGGCAGCAGTTGGAACTGATACTCGCCGTCAGCCGGAAAATAGTGGCGCACAGCCAGCCCGCCCCGGGATCCGAAGGGCAGGTCGTCGCTGACGCGGAGCGCCTGGTTGCGATCCGTTGGGACAAAATAGGTCTCCGGCGCCGGCAAACCCCGCGGCCTTCCCAGCGCCATCTGACTGATCTTCGCCGCCGCCCCGAGATACCGTTCCGTCAATGCCGGCGACAGCGTCAGCGCATCGGCATTGTTATCGAACCCGTAGCCCGCGACATCGGCCGGCAGCATCGAAGCCACCTCAACGTCAGTGGCAAGCAGATCGCGGACGGCGTTGTGATATTCAGCGCGATTCAGGCGCGCCAGCGACGGCCGGCCAGGGTTCGGATTCTCGAGCGCCGCCCGGTCAAGATCAGTCTCAATCCCGATGACAAGCTTTTCCGCCACAGCCTTGTCCGGCCTCGGCAGCCCGGCCGGCGGCATTGCGCCCGACCGAACTTTGCGAATTACCTTCTCCCACTTCTCCGCGTTCTTCCCCAGGTTCGCCAGGTCGAGCTGGTTCAGCGCAAGGCCGCCCGATTTCAACTTTTCGTTATGGCAGCCGAAGCAGTACTTGCCCATAACCCCCTGGCGGTCGGCAACCGCCTGCTGAGGACTCCCGCGAAGCTTATAACTACCGGCCGCAAAACAACAGAGGGCCACGGCGGCCGCAACCTGGCGTTTCATCGCTTGACCTCGCCGGGCTTGACCTCGCCGGGTTTGACCTCGCCGGGTTTGACCTCGCCGGGCTTGGTGGCCTCGTGCGTCTTAACCGGCTCGGGCGGCAGAGCTTCCTCCGGGATCAGATTCGGGCAGAAGTCGGGACACGGGATTTCCTGGGCGCCAAGCTTTCGCAGCAGTTCGGCCGTCTGAGGCTGCGCCGCGAAAGAGTTCCCATACTCCACGCCGTCGGCGATGACCAACGGCGTTCGTCCGCTCTTGTCCACCACATCGAGCTTAGCGCCCTTGTCGAACAGATACTGGGCCACGCTGTTCGCGCCCCGGTATGCCGCCGCGTGCATCGCCGTCTCGCCCGTATCGGCCACGAAGTTGACGTCCGCGCCCAGTTCCTCCACTAGAAACTTGACGGCTTCGAGAACCTGCTCCTCGCTGGCTTTGTCCTGATTCGATGCCCAGGCGATACCCGCCGCGGCCATCAGCGGCGTGATATTGACGCCCGTGTTGATCTTCGGATCGGCGCCCAGCTTCACCAGCAATCGCATCGCGTCGACATCGGCGGCCTTCGCGGCAAACAGAAACGCGGTCGCTCCCACCAGCCGGTGCCGATATCTCGCGCCTGACCATCTGGGCTCCATGTCGGTGTTCCGAGCGTTGACGTCCGCCCCGTGCGCTACCAGGGATTTGATAATCCGCAGCCGGTCGATGTTCGATGAAATAAACTCATCGCTGATGTGCCAGTTCGCCACATGCACCACAGCCTGCAGCGGCCGGCCGAAGCTGTTGTTTTTTCCGTTCCCGCCTTCGGAGCCAACGTCCCGCATTTGCTCACGGAAGGAGGGCGTCTTGAGCACGATCTTCTGCGGTAGTGCCCGCATGCCTTGCACGGTCAGCACCGTGGATCCGCCTTCTGCGTTCGGATCCGCTCCTTTATCCAGCAGCAGGTCCACAAGATCCTCATATCCGTTGATGATCGCGACCAGCAGCGGCGTGGCCAGATCGGTACGCTTTTCGTTGACATCGGCGCCCGCCGCCAGCAGCATTTGCACCGACCGCACATCTCCTTTTCGCACTGCAAACAGGAAGGGCGTGGTGCCCGCGTTGGATCTCGCTTTGATGTTGGCATCCAGCTTGATCAGGGCTTCGACGACATCGGCGTGCCCCTCGGCGGCGGCCCACATCAGCGCGGTCTGACCGTTCCACGTCTCTTTCGCATTGACGTCGGCGCCGGCCTTTACCAGCACCTTGACCGCCTCGACGCTTCCCGATCGCGCAGCATGCATTAGCGGCGTTTCTCCGGCGTCGACAAAATTTGCCGGATCGTTCGGCTTGGCGCCGGCCTTGAGCAGCAGGTCGATGACCTCGGCGCCGCCCTGTTGGGCCGCAAGGGCCAGCGGAGTGACACCGAGTTCATTCCTCGCCATCACATTCGCGCCCGCGCTCAACAGCAGCGCCGTCATCTCCGGATCGGTCAAATACGCCGCCCAATGCAGCGCCGTCGCACCATCGCCTTGAGGCGCGTTGACGTCAGCGTGTTCCTTCAGCAGAGACTGCACGGCTGGCTTATCGCCGCGCTTCACCGCATCCGCGATTGGAGCATTCGGGCTGACGGCGGCCGCGCCAAGACCTGCACTCGCCAGCACTAACGTTAACCCCAGTCCGCACACGCCCTTAGCCCGCATGACTGTCGACTCCGTCCTTAGCAAGGCAACTCCTGCCTTCGAGAGAATGCCATATGTATTATCCGGCGGCACAAGAACATTGGCAACCCCGGCTTTGCGATCATGAAATCGCCGTGACCTGCGCCCGCTGCAAAGTCGCTATGAAAGAACTGAAGGGGCACATCTATCACAAGCAGCGGAAATGGAAGTGCCCCCAATGCAAACGCGTGCGAATGCAGGAGCACAAGCCGCGTTAGCTCGCGCGGTGTTCGCGTTCAGCCGCGCAGATCGAGCCGGCCCGTGCTGTCGCCGAAGGTCTCCACGTTGACACCGGCGCCATCGAGAAGGGTGAGAAACAGGTTCGTCGCCGGCGTCGGCTCCGGGAGCTGAATATGATGTCCCGCCACGCGTTCCCGGCCCGGCTGACCGGCCACCAGCAGCGGCAGATTCTTATTCGAATGCACGTTGCCATCGCTCAACGCGCCGCCGTACAGAATTGCCGAATGATCCAGCAGCGTGCCGTCCCCGTCCGGCGTGGCTTTCAGCTTGGCGACGAAGTACGCAAACAAGTCCACGTGGAAGCAGTTGATCTTCGTCACCTTTTCGATGAAATCCGGATGGCCGCGATGATGCGTCAGCGGATGGTGCGGATCGGGAACATCCACTTCCGGATACGTACGCGGACTGCCCTCACGGCCCAGCATCATGGTGCTGACGCGCGACAGGTCCGATTGAAACGCCATCACTTGCAGATCGAACATCAGCTTCACGTAATCGGAATAAAGAAACGGGATACCGGACGGCTTCTCGGCGGGCGGCACCCGCGTATCCTTTTCCGCCGCCGTCATGCGCTGCTCCACTTCGCGAACGGAAGTCAGATACTCGTCCATCTTGCGACGGTCGGCCGCGCCCAGATCTTGTTCCAGCTTGCGCGTGCTCTCGCGCGTCAGATCGAGCATGCTCCTGCGATACATCGCCCGTCGCGCGCGAGTGGCCGCGTCGAGGCTCGGATCGACGGTTCCGAATAACCTTTCGAATACCGATCTCGGATTGACGTCCACCGCCAGCGGCGTATCCGGATTCTTCCACGACAGCGTGTTGGTATAAGCGCAACTGGAACCCGTGTCGCAGTTGCCGAACATGCGCGAATCCTCGCAGCCGAGCTGAAGGGACGGCACGCGCGTCTCCTCCGCCCATTGCTTCGCGGCAACCTGATCGAACGTGGTGCCTGCGTGCACATCCGCCCCGACCGTATACTTCGGCGGCGCGCCCGATAGAAAGCTTCCGGACGCCTTGGCATGTCCGCCGCCCTGCGCTTCGTCCGCGGCATGATTCTGCAGGCCGGAAATCAGCGTGATGTCGCCGCGGAACGGCTCCAGCGGCTTGAGAATACGCGTGAACTTGAAGTTGGCTCCGGTCTCCGCCGGAGTCCATTGATTCATGATGACGCCGTTCGGAACATAGACGACGCCCAGCCTGCGGACCGGCTTCATAGGACCTGCCAGCGCCGGCCACATTGCGTCCAGGAACGGTAGCGCGATTGCCGCGCCAGAGCCGCGAAGAAGGGCTCGCCGTGAAAGGTGTTTCCCGGTAATAATTCTCATTTCGATACCGTTCCCGATGCTTCAACTTTAACCGATGCGACCGCCGCCGGCGGAGGGGCCGCGTCGCGCACCGGCTTCATCTCAAATGGCAAGCTGTTCACCACGCCGAGGACGAGCTGCGAAAAACGATAATCGTGCGAAGCCAGTCCAGCCTCGATCGCCCGCAATGCCGGACGATCAAATCGCTCCAGCCCGCGCCCCAACGCGTAAATCATCAACTTTTCCGTAAGCCCGGCGACGAACGCGTCGCGATCGTGCATCAGCAACGCCTTCAATTCCGTGGGTCCTTTGAAGGATCGCCCGCTCGGCAGCATCCCCGACGCATCCACCGGGAACTTCCCGTCTTCGTTCCGCCAGGCGCCAATCGCATTCAGATTTTCGAGGCCGAATCCAAGCGGATCCATCTTCATGTGGCAGGACGCGCATACCGCATTCTGCCGATGCGCTTCCAACTGCTGTCGCAGAGAAGCCGTTTGACCGACCTTCGTGTCATCCAGCGCCGGAACCGATGCCGGTGGCGCCGGAGGTGGCGCATTCAGAAGATTCTCCAGAATCCATTTGCCGCGCAATACCGGCGAAGTCCGAGTGGCGTACGAGGAGACCGTCAGAATACTGCCCTGGGCCAGAATGCCCCCGCCGCGTTCCGTGCGGGTCATATCCACTTTGCGGAACTCGGGCCCGCGGACCCCGGGAACGCCGTAAAATCGAGCCAATCGTTCATCAATGAAGGAGTAGTTGGCGTCCAGAAAGTCGAGCGCGCTTCCGTCCTGCCGCACGATGTTCTCGACAAACAGCGCGGTTTCGCGCTTCATGGAATAGCGAAGGCTCTCGTCGAAATCCGGAAAGCGCTGCGGATCCGGCCGGACGGCGTCGATGTTCCGGAACTGCAGCCATTCGCCCGCGAAATTGTCCACCAGCGCCCGCGATTTTTCATCCTTCAGCATCCGCCGGACCTGCGCCTCGAGCACCGCGGGCTCTCTCAGTCGCCGCTCTGCCGCCAGACGCAGAAGCTCCGCGTCAGGCATGCTGCTCCAGATGAAGTACGAAAGCCGCGAAGCGAGCTCGTATTCGCTAACAGGAACGGAATTTTCCGCCACGGCTGCATTTCTAATCTGGACCTGCCTCGACGGCTGATCGCGCTCGATCCGGTAAAGGAAATTGGGGGACACCATCACGCCTTCAAGAGCCGCCGCAATGCCTTCATGAAAGGAATCGCCCTGTTTTCGCGCTAGCGTGTACAGACTGATGTAGGGTTCGATTTCCTTGGTCTGCACCGGATGCCGGAAGGCCCGCTCCGTGAATGCGCTGATAATCCGCCGCGCGCAGGCGCCATTTTGCTGCCCACAGACGAAAATGCGGCGGGTACTCTCTGAAGGCGGTCCCATCGTCTGGTCGAATGGCCCGCCTACGTCGATCGATTCGAACCGGTTGTCGATCCGCGTCTCGATCGCGTCTGTTTTGATCGTCGTGCCCAGCCTGCGCAGCGTCTCAATATCTTTCTGGCTCAGCGGCCCGCGCGCGCTGATTAGCGGCACCGGCGGACGCGTAGACGGCTCCGGCCCTTTGTAGCTCGGCGGCAGACCGTGAAACTGCTTTATATAGGATGCCGAGAGCAAATGCTCGCCCGCCGTGACCTTGGTGCGAACCTCGCGCACCTGCCCCTCGAGATCCGTCGCATCCACTTCGATTTCCTGGATCAGCTTCCCGTCAATCCAAAAGCCAACGTGCGCCGGCATGGATTGATTCGGACGGTGGCCGTTCAGCACGAGCCGGAAACTATACGTCGCATCGACCGGAAAATTGTGAATCGCATGCGCCGCGTGCAGCGTGCTCAAGCCGGTCAGGTCGTAATGCGCCTCATCCGGAATCGTGGTTTTGGTTCCACGCGAGTCATTGAGCCGGACCGGCAAAGGATAATGCGTCATCGACGGCTTGATCTTTGCCGGGCCGAAGATCGCCGTGCGCACGGAAAGCTCCGCCGCATCGGCGTATTTTTCCAGCAGCGCCGACGACATGTTGAGAGCATCGCTGATATCGTCGAAGCCAAACGCGGCCTGATCCTGAGGAAAATCGTCGGCGGGATGAATATCCACGCCCAGCAGATCGCGAACTGTGTTGTTATACTCGGCGCGATTCACCCGCCGCGCCGCGACGCGGCCGGGATCCGGTTTTATCGCCCGGTCCTGCCGCGAAAACTCGGAATCTAGCCATCCCGTAACGGCGGCGACATCCGACGCAGACGGCTTCGGAGCGCCCGGAGGCGGCATCTCGCCGGCTTGGAGTTTGGTCAGCACCCGCTCCCACACTCCGCGGTTCTCAACGAAGGTTTTAGCGTCCGTATATGAGGATAAATTCACGCCGCCCAAGCTGACCTTCTCGTTATGGCAAGCGTTGCAATGCGCCTTGACGAAGGCATGCAATCCGGCTTCTTCAAAGGGCGCAGCGAAGGCGCAGCTAGCAAAAGCCAGCATCGCCGATAGCGTGCCCAGGCGCCGGATCACAGGTCTCATTTTAATCTAAACGCAGGCCGGCAGTAGTTTATGTAGTACCCTCGTCTACTTCCGTCGCCCAGTTGACTCAAAACGGGCGTCCTCGTATGATTGCCTATTAACCAAATACAATTGTACGCTGTGCGATCCATGTTTGACTTCACAGGAAAGACCGTCTTGGTAACCGGCGGCGCGTCCGGCATCGGCCGTGAGATCGCGAAAGCGTTCCTTGGAGCCGGCGCAAGCGTCATCGTAGCGGGGCTTCCTACATCCGAACCCGCGCTGGAGCAGGTTCGATCCGAGCATCTGGATATTTCCGACGCCTCCGCCGTCGCGAAACTGATCGGCGCCATTCCAGAGCTTCACGTCGTCGTAAACGCCGCCGGAATGATCCGGCGCGACGATGAGTACAATCTCGACGCGTTCGAGCAAGTGATCGACGTGAACCTGACCGGCGCCATGCGGGTCTGCACGGCCGCTCGCCCGAAGCTACTCGCGACGCGTGGATGCATTGTCAATTTCGCCTCGATGTACAGCATTTTCGGCGGTCCCCGATGCCCGGCTTACAGCGCGAGCAAAGGCGCGATCGCCCAGTTGACCCGATCGCTGGGCGTTGCCTGGGCGGCGGACGGAATTCGTGTGAACGCCGTCGCTCCCGGCTGGATCGCGACTACCCTGACGCAAGCGTTGCGCGACGACGAAGCCCGTTCCGCTCCGATCATGGCCCGTTCCCCGTATCGCCGCTGGGGACGTCCCGAAGAAATTGCCGGTCCCGTATTATTTCTGTGCTCCGACGCTGCGTCTTTTATAACGGCCGCGATCATCCCCGTCGATGGAGGATATTCCGCTGCTTAATCTTTGGCAAATTTCCCTCGTCTTCGGCGCCGGCACAGCTTTGCTTCCAGCGCAGACCGATTGGCCGGCCTACGGTCACGATCCCGGCGGGATGCGGTACTCGCCGTTGAAGCAGATTGACGCGAAAAACGTTTCGAAGCTCGCCCTGGCGTGGAGTTACGATACCCAGGCCTCCACGCAACCTGAAGCGCAGCCCGACGCCGGTCCCGCTGCCGCCCGGCGGCCTCCGCGATTGCGCCGCACCTCTACAACGCCTCTGGTGATCGGCGGCGTCATGTATATGTCGACCGCGTACAATCGCGTAGTCGCCGTCGAACCGGAGACCGGCAACAAGCTATGGGAATACGATTCCGCCCACACGCCGGCCATGCGCGGAATCGCATACTGGCCCGGCGACAAGCAACTCCCGCCGCAGATCGTCTTCGGAACCGCCGACGGATTTCTCATTTCCCTTAACGCAAAGACCGGCAAGCCTGTCGCTGGATTCGGCGACGAAGGCCTGTTGAATCTCCGCCCCGGCGCGGCCGACAAATTTCCGAACGCCGCCTACGGTCTCTCGTCCCCGCCCGTGATCTTCGAGGATCTTGTGATCACCGGATCGCGCGTGCAGGAAAGCCCCAACCTGGGACCCTCCGGCGACATCCGTGGATGGAGCATGCGCACAGGAAAGCTAGTGTGGACCTTCCATACCATCCCCCGCCCCGGCGAGCCCAACCACGACACCTGGCAGGAAGACGAATGGGTCGATCGATCGGGCGCCAACAGTTGGGGATTCAGCACCGTCGATACAAAACGCGGGATCGTCTACATCCCCGTTGGCACGCCGACCACGGACTTCTACGGCGCCGATCGCAAAGGCTCCAATCTCTACGGATCGTCTCTAATCGCTCTGGACGCTGCGACTGGCAAACTCAAGTGGTATTTCCAGACCACGCACCACGACAACTGGGACTACGATCAGACCGCGCCGCCTGTTCTCCTCGACGTCCGGCACGAAGGAAAAATCATTCCCTCAGTCGCTGTAATCACCAAGCAGGGTTTGCTCTTCATCCTCGATCGCGTGACTGGAAAACCGATCTATGGAGTCGAGGAGCGCTCCGTCGTTTCCGACAATCCGTTCCCTGGCGGCGGCGATGAGCCCTGGCCCACGCAGCCATTTCCATTGAAGCCTCCCGTTCTCGCGCGTAACAGTTTTCAGGCGTCCGAGATCGCAAAACTCACGCCCGCGCACGAGAAGTTCTGCCGCGACCTGCTTGCCCTTGAGGGCGGAGCCATGACCGGCGGCCCCTACGCGCAGTATGGCCCGAAGCTCCGCGTCATCTTCCCGAGCTGGATCGGCGGCGGCAACTGGGGCGGCATGTCTTTCGATCCTCATCTCGGCTATCTCTTCGTAAACACGCAGAGCGTCGCCAACCTGAACAAGATCGTCAAGAGCGAAGACGGAAAGCGGTTTTTGCGTGTCGGCCCCGACGGCTACTCGCTCGGTGAGGGAAATCTATTCTGGGATCCGGAAAAGAACTGGCCCTGCCAGCAGCCGCCCTGGGGTGAACTGAGCGCAGTGAACGCCAACACCGGCGAAATCGCCTGGCGGGTTCCCCTCGGGTCCTTTGAAGAGCTGGATTCGCTCGGGATTCCCAAGACCGGAACACCCAACATCGGAGGATCCATCGCGACTGCCGGCGGCCTGGTCTTTATCGCAGCCACGGTCGATGCGCGGATCCGAGCCTTCGACTCGCATACCGGCAAAGAGCTGTGGTCGGCGAAGCTCGACGGCGATGCGCACTCGACGCCCATGACGTTCCAGGGCAAGAACGGAAAGCAGTACGTCGCCGTGGTTGCCGGCGGTAGCGTGCACTATATTCGGCCAAACATTCCCGGAAAGCTTTACGTTTTCTCGCTACCGTAGCGCCTGCAGGGCCGCCTGCCGAACCGACGGATCCGAACTCTCCGCGGCCTTTCTCAAATGAATTCTTGCTTCCGAAGGCGCTCCCTTTCGGACGAGCAAAATTCCCAGCGCAAGATGCGCTTCATGAAACTCCGGATTCCGCGCAATCGCCAGCCGGAACTGCGCCTCGGCTTCAGCCGGATTCCCTTCTTTCGCAAGCAAATTTCCCAGCCCAAGGTACGCGTCCGTCAACGCAGGCTTCAGTTGGATCGCACGACGGTATTCCTCGGCAGCCTCGGCCGTTCGCCGCTGCGCGGCGAGAAGATCCGCAAGATCGGCGTGCGTTTGCGCGGCTCTTGGATCGAGACGTACGGCCTCCTCCAACTCCATCCGTGCTTTGTCATAGGAGCGTGTCAGAAGCAGCAGCATGCCGTACCCATGATGCGCCTCCGCATACCCAGTGTTCGCCGCAATGGCTTTCTCGAAGTGATAACCGGCCTGTGCGTAATCCCCGGATTCGGCGAGAAGATTGGCCAGATTGTTATGAGCCTCCGCGAATTCGGGTTGGCTTAGAATCGCCTCGCGAAATCGTGACTCGGCAGCCGCCCGATCTCCTTTTCGCAGAACTGCCAGCCCCAAGAGATTCTGCGCCTCCGGAAAATCGGCATTGATCTTCACAGCTTGATCGAGCGTCGTCCGAGCCCGGTCCGTTCTTCCCAGTTGCAGATACGCGTTGCCCAGATTCGTAAGAACGATCGTGTTGGCGGGCTGCACCGCGATCGCCCGTTCGCCAGCCTCGGCCGCGCGCGCGAATCTTCCCGCCGAGGTCAGCGTCGCAGCGAGCTTCGCTAAAGCCGCCCCATACCCGGGACGCCGCCGCACAGCGTCCTCGAACCAGCGCACTGCTTCATCGACCTTGCCGGCCTCCGCGTAGGCCGAACCTAATTCATACACGAGCTCCGCCCGCGCCCTCGGATTCTTCTCGATCGCCGATTTGAGCAAGGCAATTCCGGCATCTAGATTCGACCCGTTCCGCACCTGCGCCAGCGCGACATACATTTCGTCCGCCTTCTGCGCCGGATAATAGGGCACAACTTCACCGCGATAAGGCTCCCGCGGAATCGTCCCTTCTTCAGCGAGCGCAGCCTGCAAATCGCGGCCGGGTTTACTCCGCTGAATAAAGTGATCCGTCATTACGACGTGCACCACGTCTTCCGTCCGCCGCTTCGGCATGTGGCAATCGATGCAGCTCCCGCCTCCCGCCGGCACTCCAGCGGCATGCGCCGCCGCATGACAGCCCCTGCACGCCGCTACATAATGCGCTTCCGCCTGCTTGCCGGCCTGCTTTTGATGCGGATCGTGACACGTCGAACAGGTCATCTGGCTCTCCCGGAAACACGCGGATCTCCGCAGCCGGTACGCCTGATGCGCCACTTCAAACCGGTCGTCGAATCCAGTCCCAGGCGCGTGATCGAAGAACGTCGAATAATCTCCGAGTGGCTCGCCAGCCTGGTACGAATACGGCCCGCGCTCGTAATGTCGGATCGAATTCGGCAGCGCGAGGCTGGTCGTCTCCAGATGGCACTGCATGCAAACGTCGAGTTGCCGGTCCCGATCGAGCTTTGCCGGATTCACAATCGTCTTCGCCGCGCCCTTCGAGGCGACGTGCGCCCGGCCCGGCCCATGGCATCGCTGGCAATCGATCCCTTCCGGAAGGCTCCCCGTGAACACCGGTTCATTTGTGTCCGAAGCCTTCCCGGCGGGATAGCCGTTATGGCAGAACATGCAATCGTTCCCTATAGCTCGGCGGAAGTCCTGATGATCGGCTCGGTCATACCCCGGGCTCATCGCCCAAGTGCCGCCATTCTCCGCATACCAGCTCACCGGCAGCTCGATCAGCTTGTTTTCCGCGTTGCGATGCAGGTACGTCCGAGCGTGATTCCCGGAACCGACCACATAATCGATCGACTTCTCGACCGCATTGGTCTCTTTGCCGGCAAACCCGGCCTGATGCCGCCTCTGATATATCTTCCCGTCTCGCGCGCTGACGGCGTAATATCGATCCGACGCCGGATGATAGTAGCTGCTCGGAGTCTTGAAATCCTCAATTCGCGGTCTGGAGAATGACCGCCCCATACCCGTCAGCCGATAGGCTTTCGCGATCTCCGCGTGACAGCCAGCACACACGGCCGGATCGACGTAACCAGCTTGCCCCCACAAGCCAGTCGCACTCAGAACAATCCCGGCCACGGAACCGCGCACGCCAGTGAGCGGGCCGCCCAATCTAAAACTCGACCCGATCCTTCCAGTCATCGACCCTCTTCGCGTCGAGCCCCGGAACTTTCTTCAGGTCTCCCAGTTCCTTAAACGCCCCATGTTCCGCACGATAGCTCACGATCGCGTCGGCGTCTTTCCCCGGAATCCCGAGCCCCTTCGCAAGCTCCGCTGACGCCGCCTTATTAACGTTGATCCGTTTGCCGAAGTTCGTCGCGAGATAATCAATCACCTTCTCGATTTCGTCGTCCGTCCCCTGCGCTCCGCGGGAAACCATGTCATCGACAACTTCACCCCATCGCTTCCGTGAATTACGCGAACGCACCACCGACTCGAGCGCATGACATCCCGTGCAGATCTTCTGGAACGCAGCTTTGCCCGGCCCTTCCGGCAGGTCGCTCTGCGCAAACGCGCCGGGACCCAACAGCAAAACGACACTAAGGAAGCGCGAAAAGAAACAGCCGCCCCGCGCCCGCAAAAACCACGACATATTCTTTCTGGTCCTTTTGTCTCTGGTCCTCGCCCTGCTGCGAAATTGGAACCGAATTTCCGTCCGCATGCAAATCCGTCAGCCACCCAGCTTATCCAATTCGTTGAACGACACGAGTTGCAATCTCCACGCGATTTCGCCCCGCTTGCACGCCGTCGACATGTACATCAGGTCGCCGCCAACCAGCGGCGTGCTTTCCCCGCGGCGCACCCGGGGCTGCCGGGGGGTGGCAACCTCAGATGCGCCAACGGAGGAAGACGGCGCGACCGCGGTATCGGAGGAGCCGGAGCATTCGCTGTCTGCGTGTCGGACGTCCAGACCAGTTTGAGCTGCTGGACATTTTTTCGTGTTGATCTGCCTCAGCCGCGGATACGGCATCCCTCTCGGATCGTAGCGAGTACCCACAGTCTTCCATTACCAATGGACCATTGGCAACCCCGCTACCGGCGACCGGAAATACGGAATCTGTTTGCCCTTTAACGACCCGATATAGACCGTCCGCAAATCGGGCCCGCCGAACGTCACACTCGCCATCCAGGGCGCGACGCCGCGTCCCGTCGCGAACAGAACGTCCTCCGTCACCGCACCCTGGAAAAACTGCCGTTCGAGCGCTTCCACCCGGGCGGCATCGCCCTCATCGAGAAGTACACGCAAATCGCCTGCCGGCGTCAGCACGAACAGCTTATCGGAATACACCAGCGTTCCCCACAAGTTCCCGAAGCTGTCGAACGCGATCCCATCCGGCCATGCGCCTTTACCTAGCGACGCCGGACCAAAAATCTCGCGATCGTGAAGCTCGCCCTTCGCATCGACCCGCAGCCGGCTCACGCATCCGCCCGTCGTCTCGACCACGTACAGAAACTCTTCCTTCGCGTCGAACCGGATCTCATTCGTAAAGTGAAACCCGTCGGCGACGATCCTGAATTTCCCGTCCTCCAGCCGCGCAACATATCCATCCGCCAGGTCGGTCCGCAGCGCGTGCATCCAATTCTTGATCCGCGTAGAAATCGTGATCCAGATCCGGTCTTTTGAGTCGCGCAAAACAAAATTCACTTTCCCGACCGCTTCCCCGTCGATCCGGTCCGCCAGAACACGCGAGCTTCCATCGCGCGTCATCAGCTCCAGCCGGTCCGTCCCGAAATTCGCGATCAGGAAATCCCCGTTTCGCGCGAAAGCCATTCCATTGGGCAGCGTTCCCGTCAGATAGCGGGCAGCTTCACTATCAGCCTGTGCGAAGTTCTCCGACGACCGCTGATTGACGATCTCCTGCCCGCCATCCGGCCTGATTCTGACAACGCCGCCGCGCGCATCCGCCGACCACAACGTCCCGTCACGCTCCGCCAGAATACACTCGGGCCGTTGCAAATCCGTCCCTGCATATTGAAGAGACGATCGATCAATCTCAAAACCGTCGAGCGGATTCGCGGCCATCGCTTCTTACGTCGGAAGCCCCCATCCGGGGCGCGACGGCGTATGAAACATGGCATTGGCCGCCTCAGAATTGGTGAACTTTTCTTTCTTCGCGTCGAAATGCAAAATTTGTCCCTTTTGCCGGATTGCAATGTCGCCGAGCAGGCATATCTGCGTCAGCCGCCCGCCGTAGAGAAAATCCGCGCTGGGCTGCCTACCCGTTTTCGCAGCCTCCACCCATTCGAGCCAATTGCTCTTTGGACGAGGGATCGTCTTTTCCGGACGCTTGTAAGACTTGTTCAAATCCTCCGGAAGCAGATATACCAGCGGCTCCGGCACAGCACCCGGTTGCGGCGAATACATCAAGGGCTCGCCCGGCTTGCCCATAAAAAGCGGTCCGTAAACGATCGTGCCCTTCGATCCCAGGAACATCCCGCCGCCTTCCGGCAAGGGCTTCCCCGCAGGCCAGCCCTTAGGCGCCGGGGGCTCCTTGAATCCATACCAGGTCACCTTCACCGCCGGACGCTTTCCTTTCGCCGGAAACCGATACCGAACCGTCGCCTCGCGCGGCCACATGTCACCCGGATCGTAGCCCGCATCCGTTTCTGCTTCGATCGTCTCCGGCCATCCGAGATCCAGCGCCCACTCGACCACATCGAAGTAGTGCGGCCCATGATCGCCGAGGATTCCCGTTCCGAAATCGGTCCAATCCCGCCATCGCAGCGGTAGATACATGGGATGAAACGGCCGCTCTGGCGACGGGCCCAGCCATAGATCCCACTTCACCTCCTTCGGGACCGCCACACCGTTGTGGACTTGCTTCAACCGGTCGTAATACTCCGGCCCTGTTCCCGGACGCGGCTTCTGGAAGAGGACCACTTCGCTGACGTCCCCGATCGCGCCGTCCCGGATCCACTCGACCATCGATCGGCAATCGTCCGATGCATGTCCCTGCGTCCCCGTCTGCACGGCGAGCTTGCCGTATTTTCGCTGTGCCGCCATCATCGCGCGCACTTCGCCGATCGAATGTGCCAGTGGCTTCTCGCAGTACACATGCTTGCCCATCTTCATCGCCGTGATGGCCGCGACAGCGTGCGTATGATCGGCCGAACAAACCACCACCGCATCGAGCTGCTTGTCCATTTCATGCAGCATCACGCGCCAATCATCGAAGCGCTTCGCCTGGGGATAATTCGCTGCGACATCCGCGGCCATCACCAGGTTGGTTCCGGCCGGTTTCGGCCGCCAGTCGACGTCGCACACGGCCGCGATATTCTGGCTGGTCAATTCACGCAAGCATCGCGCGCCGTAGGAGCCGATTCCGATAAACCCGACGTTGAGCTTCTCGTTCGGAGCCGTCGATCCGCCAAGCCCCAGTACTCTCGACGGCAAAACCATGAGCCCTGCGCCCGAAGCCAGCGCCGCGCGGCGTGAAATTTTCCCTTCGTCCGTCACGAAAATCTCCCGCCCTACTTAATCATGTCTTCGGTGACGTTGCAACTCATCCCGCCGACGTGCCGTTTCACCGACCCGCCCTCGCGAACGGGCGGCTCAGAACCTGAACCGCATCGCAAGTTGCATCAGCCTGGGCTGGTTCAGTTGTGACGATATGACACCGAACGTATTGTTCGCCGCCGTTGTCGCCACCGTGTTCGGCGGCGCGAATTGCACTCGATTGAACAGATTGAACGCCTCCGCCCGGAACTCCAGGTTGAATCGTTCGGTAATCGACGTTCGTTTGAAAATCGCGAAATCGTAGTTCGCGATGCCTGGACCACGCAAATTCGGATCGGTTCTCGCTTCGTTGCCCAAGGTGTACGGCGTCGGCACGGCAAAGCACGCCTGGTTGAACCAGTCCGTCAACCGCGATTGCGCCGAACCGCTGGTCGTTTTGTTGCAACCCGCAACGACATTCGGCCGCAGTCCGACGTTGAACGCCGATAAATTGTTCGGCGTCGCCGTGAAGCCCAGCGGGAAACCGTCCTGGAACGTGATCACGCCGTTGATTCCCCAGCCTGCTACCACCCTGTCGGCGATTCCACGGGCGCTCGACAGATATCGCTGTCCCTTTCCGAACGGCAGGTCGTATACATAACTGACCACCAGGCGCTGGCGCGAGTCAAAACTCGAGATCGATTTTTCGCCTCTCAGATTGTAGTAGTTCTGATAGCCGGCGTCTCCGCCCAGCGTCGTATCCAGCCAGGTCGTAAGCGACTCGACATCCGCAAGCACTTTCGAAAACGTATACGCCCCCAACAGAGTGCCGCCGTTCTTGAACCGTTTCTCTACCTTCGCCTGCAGCGCGTGGTAGGTGCTGTCGCCATCGTAATTCGCCGGATCGGACAGTGACAGGTATTGTGGATACGGCAGCAGAAGCTGTCCCGCCTTAACCGTCGTCTGCGCCAGCGCGCCCGTGGGAACCACTCCGTAGAACGGATTCGCCACCAGGTTGTTCAAAGCGCTCCCCTGCGAAAAATACTGGGGATTGAGCTGGTCAAACTGGTAGCCGAGCGGAAGATGCTTCCCTCGCAAGCCGGCATATCCGACCTCCAGCGCGATGTCCATGGGGAACTGGTGCTGCACCGTGAAGTTCCACTGCATCGTGTAGCCGGCATTTTCATATTGAAGATCCCCGTGCCCGCCCAGAGATCCTCCCAGCAGCGCGCTCTGGAAGTTTGAGTTGCGCCCTGCCGGCGCAATCAATCCCGTCGGAAACGGGTTCGAAAAGGTATTCTGCGGCGTAACGCCGCCATTCAGCGAAGTAATCTCGACGTTGTTGTAGTAGTCCACCGGATTCGAATACGGACCCTGCGTGAACTGCACCGTCGCCGGAATGAAGAACACGCCGCCGCCGGTGCGGATAACGGTTTTGTCGCTCAACCGGTAGGCGACGCCCAAGCGCGGCGCTAATAGCCCGTAATGCTCCGGATTCAGCCCCGTCTCCGGATGATTGGCAGTGCCAACCAGATCGAACGCGCCCATTACCGGAGCCCCATTCACAGTGACGCCCTGCAAGGCGGGATTCGCCTCGTTCGGATTGAAAGTCGCCTGACGATTGAATCGCTCCGTATAGACACCGGGGATCTCGTAGCGCAGCCCCATTGTCAGCGTCAGCTTGTT
>DATGGL010000286.1:0-1529 GCA_035308605.1 Bryobacteraceae bacterium | reverse complement strand
GCGGACTCCCGGCGTCGCTCTCGCTCCGCCTCACGCCCGCTTGACGGCTCAAGCTGGCGTTCTACCGCTGAACTACTCCCGCCCGATTAAGCTATGGTTACGATCCTTCACTTTCCGCCTCGCTGCGCTCAGCTTTCAAGCTTCAGGATTTCGCCAGCGGACTCCCGGCGTCGCTCTCGCTCCGCCTCACGCCCGCTTGACGGCTCAAGCTGGCGTTCTACCGCTGAACTACTCCCGCTCACCTTGACGCCAAGTTAGCTTATCACCACCGTCAACGGGCCACAACGGCATCGGCTCGTGAACTAGCCCCAAGATTCGTGATTAAATGGTCGCCCGAAACCATTTCACTTTTCCCATAGGAACCTATGCCTTCTTCCAAGTCCGGACGTTCGCGACGCAGTTTTTTGCAGACCACATTCGCCACCGGCGCCGCTGCTGCGCTGTATCCGGCGCTGGGAGCGGCGCGCGAGACCTCTGGCTGTCCGACCCCGGCCGCGTTTCAGGCAAAACCCTTTGAACTAGAGGAGATCACACTCGCCGAACTGCAGGAAGGCATGCAATCCGGAAAGTTCACGGCGCGATCTTTGGTGGAACGCTACACGGCGCGAATCGAGGAGATCGACAAGAGCGGCCCTTCGGTCAATGCGGTAATCGAGATGAATCCCGATGCGCTTTCGATTGCCGAAGATCTCGACCGCGAGCGCAAAGCCAAGGGGGCGCGTGGACCGCTTCACGGCATTCCGGTTCTGATCAAGGACAACATCGACACCGCAGACCGGATGATGACGACTGCCGGATCGCTGGCGCTGGTGGGATCGAAGCCGCCAAAAGATTCTGCAGTCGCGCAGAAACTGCGAGCGGCGGGCGCGGTGATCCTCGGCAAAACGAATTTGAGTGAATGGGCCAACATTCGTTCCAGCCACTCGGTCAGCGGGTGGAGCGGACGCGGCGGGCTGACGCGCAATCCCTACGCGCTCGACCGCAACGCGTGCGGATCGAGTTCGGGGACCGGCGCGGGCATTTCCGCGAACCTTGCCGCTGTCGGCATCGGCACAGAGACGGATGGTTCCATTGTCTGTCCTTCCTCTTCAAACGGGCTCGCCGGCATCAAGCCGACCGTGGGTCTGGTCAGCCGGACCGGAATCATTCCCATCTCGCATAGCCAGGACAGCGCTGGGCCGATGGGCCGCACGGTGCGCGATGCCGCTACTCTTCTCGGAGTGTTGACGGGAGTCGATCCGGAAGATCCCGCGACGGCCGCAAGTGCGGGCAAAGCTTACACCGACTACACGAAATTCTGCGATCCCAACGGGCTGAAGGGCGCCCGCATCGGTGTAGCCCGCAAGTATTTCGGATTCAACGACGCCGTCGACGCTCTGATGGACCGTTCGCTTGATGTCATGAAGAAGGAGGGAGCGACCATCGTGGATCCGGCAGATGTCCCCACGCTGGGAAAATTCGATGAGAGCGAGTTCCTGGTCTTTCTATATGAGTTGAAGGCTGACCTCAATGCCTATCTGGCGCGGCTG
>DATGGL010000285.1:0-20189 GCA_035308605.1 Bryobacteraceae bacterium | reverse complement strand
GACCGCCAGCTCCGCGCAGCAGCACAAGCCTGCGGATTCTCCACGTCGGCGCCCTAACCGTGTGTAGGACCACCCGCTTACTCTCGTGCGCGGTTCCGTGCCAGCGATCGCCCACACGGAGCCGCGAGCGGCAGCGAGTCGGGTCATCACGTGCCTCTCAGCCCCTAACTCAGCGGAAATTTCTCCTGTAGCCGAGCCAGTCGGTCACTCGCAGCCCCCGAATCGATCGAATCAGCCGCCGCGTCCATCCCCGCGCGTAGATCCTTTGCGATCCCCGCCGCGACCAGCCCAGCAGCCGCGTTCACCAGGACAATGTCTCGCGCGGGGCTCCTTTCTCCACCGAGAATCTGCCCGGCGATCTCAGCATTGCGAGCCGGATCGCCGCCGGCAAGCGCTGTCATTGACGCATGCGGCACGCCGAAATCAGCCGGCGTCCAGACAGCCTTCGCGACGCGGCCCGTGGAAACTTCGTAGACATCGGTGGGCGCCGTCGTCGTAATCTCATCCAGTCCGTCGTGACCGTGCACCACAAACGTGCGGCGCGTGCCCAATTCGGCCAAAGCTTCCGCCATCAGCCGCGCGGTTTCCGGGGACGGCGCGCCGATCACCTGCGCCTGCGCGCGCGCCGGATTCACCAGCGGCCCCAACAGATTAAAAACCGTCCGTAATTTCAACTCGCGGCGCACCGGCTGCGCGTGCTTCATGGCAGGGTGCAGGTGCGGCGCAAACAGGAAGCCGATGCCGATTTCCCGCACCGCGCACGCCGCTTCTTCGGGCGACATCGCGAAGCGGACGCCGAGCGCCTCCATCATCTCCGCGCTGCTGCCAGTCCTGCTGGTGATCGACCGGTTGCCATGTTTCGCCACTCGCGCCCCCGCGCCCGCCATCACCAGCGCGGCGACCGTCGAAATATTGAACGTGCCCGCATTGTCGCCGCCGGTGCCGCAGGTATCGATTACATCGGGCCCGGCATCGACGAATACGGCGCGTTCGCGCATCGCCCGGGCGAATCCGGCCAGCTCCACGGCGGTCTCGCCTTTCATCCGCAACGCGATCAAAAACGCCGACAGCAGCGGCTCCGTCGCGGCTCCTTCGAGGATCACGCTCATGGCTGCGTGCGCCTCTGATGCGCTCAGATTTTCGCGAGTGGAGACTCGATGCAGAAAAGGCAGGAGAGACATTCAGGATGTTATAGTAGGAGTTTCTCACAACATTGCAATGAAGATACACGAATATCAGGCCAAAGCCTTGTTGGCCCGGCACAATGTTCCTGTGCCCCGAGGAGAAGTGGCTGTCACGCCCGCCGAAGCCGAAGCGGTTGCGAAGAAGCTCGGCGGCAGCGTAGTGGTGAAGGCGCAGATCCACGCGGGCGGACGCGGCAAAGGCGGCGGCGTCAAGATCGCCAAAGACGCCGCGGAGGCCAGAGCGATCGCGGAAAAGATTCTCGGCATGACGCTGGTGACGCATCAGACCGGGCCCGAGGGCCGCGTCGTAAAGACATTGCTCGTCGAAGAGACTCTGCCGATCGAAAAAGAACTGTATCTCGGAATCGTGCTCGACCGCGCGGTGGGGAAAAACGTCTTCATGGCTTCAGCCGATGGGGGCGTCGAGATCGAAGAGGTTGCCGCGAAAACTCCCGAGCGAATCTTAAAGGAAGCGATCGAGCCGGGCCTGGGCCTGAGCGCGTTTCAGGCACGCAAACTGGCATTCGGCATCGGGATCGACGGTCCGGCGGTGAATCCCGCTGCCGCGGCGATCATGGCTCTCGCGCGCGCCAATGAGGCGTTGGACGCGTCGCTGGCGGAGATCAATCCGTTCATCGTCACCAAGGACAACAGAGTCTTCGCGCTCGACGCGAAAATGAATCTTGACGACAATGCGATGTTTCGTCACAAAGATCTTCTGGATTTGCGCGATTTGAACGAAGAAGATCCGCTCGAAGTGGAAGCCTCGAAATTCGGCCTGAATTACATCAAGCTCGACGGCAACGTGGCCTGTATGGTGAATGGCGCAGGCCTCGCGATGGCGACCATGGACATCATCAAATACGCCGGCGGCGCGCCCGCGAATTTCCTGGACGTCGGCGGCGGCGCCAATGCCGAACAGATCAAGAACGCGTTCCGCATTCTGCTTTCCGATAAAGCCGTGAAGGCAGTGCTGATCAATATTTTCGGCGGCATTCTGCGCTGCGACACACTGGCGACCGGCGTGGTCGCCGCGGCGCACGAGCTCTCGATTAAAGTACCGATCGTGGTTCGGATGGAGGGAACCAACGTCGAGTTGGGGCGCAAGATCTTAATGGAATCGGGATTCAACTTCACGGTAGCGGACGGGATGCGCGACGCGGCCCAGAAAGTGGTAGGGCTGGCGAAATGAGCGTCCTGGTCAACGAAAACACGCGCGTTCTCTTTCAAGGCTTCACTGGGAAAGAGGCGACCTTCCACGCATCGCAATCGATCGCATATAAAACCAAAGTCGTCGGTGGCGTTACGCCGGGCAAGGGCGGGCAGACGCATCTGGACCTGCCGGTATTCAACACCGTCGCCGATGGCGTGAAGGCCACCGGAGCGAACGCGTCCGTCATCTTCGTGCCGCCGCCGTTTGCCGCCGACGCGATCATGGAAGCGGCCGATGCAGGAATTGCGCTCGTCGTATGCATCACAGAGGGCATTCCCGCAGCCGATATGATTCGGACGTGGTCTTATCTCTCGACTCATCCGAATACGCGATTAATTGGACCGAATTGTCCCGGAATTATCTCGCCCGGTAAGTGCAAAATTGGCATTATGCCTGCCCATATTCATTTGCAGGGTCATGTCGGCGTAGTTTCGCGATCGGGCACGCTGACGTATGAAGCGGTCGGACAATTGACCAAGCTCGGCATTGGACAATCGACGTGCATCGGCATCGGCGGCGATCCGATCATCGGGACATCGTTTACCGATGCGATCCGGCTGTTCAATGACGATCCGGATACGCACGCGATCGTGATGATCGGCGAAATCGGCGGCAATGCGGAGGAGACCGCCGCTGCGTTCATCAAGGCGAACGTGAAAAAGCCGGTGATCGGATTCATCGCCGGTCAGACCGCGCCTCCCGGACGCCGCATGGGTCACGCCGGCGCGATCATTTCAGGCGGTAGCGGCAAAGCCGAGGACAAAATCGCAGCGATGAAAGAAGCGGGCGTCACCGTTTGCCCCACTCCGGCGGAAATCGGCGAGAACGTGAAATCGCGGCTCGCATAAAAAACAAAAACAATCATGGAAAGAACGTTTGCAATCATCAAACCGGACGCCGTCGGCGCCGGACAGAGCGGCGAGATTCTCGCCCTGATTCAGAAATCCGGATTCACCGTCGTCGGAATGAAAATGAAGCGGCTTAGCCAGATTGAGGCCGAGAACTTCTACGGCGTTCATCGCGAGCGGCCGTTCTTCGGATCGCTGGTGAAGTTCATGACGGAAGGGCCCGTCGTGGTGATGGTGCTGGAAGCGCCCGATGCCATCAAGAAGTGGCGCGACACAATGGGCGCGACCAATCCCGCCAACGCGGCCGAGGGGACCATCCGCAAGCTATTCGCGAAGAGCATCGAGCGGAACTGCGTCCACGGATCGGATGCGCCGGAGACGGCGGCCGTCGAAATCCCGTTCTTTTTTAGCGCAGCGGAGTTGCTCTAAACCCGCTCGCTGGCGCTCGCGGTTCTGTGCCGGAACCCGCGGATTAGAAGGAAGCGGGCCGCACAGCTGGCTTCCTACGCTGCTACTTCACTGCGAACGTGGGAGCGTTGGTCAGGCTCGTTTCACCATTCGGCGTCAGCACGCGCACCGCGCGAGTCCTGGGCTGCGTGTTTGCGGCGATCTGAAGCTGCGCCGTGACCGCCGTGCCCGTAGCGTTTACCTGAATATTGCTCACCACGATCGCCGGGTCGCTGACACCTTCGTTGCCGCGATTCACGTTGCCGTTTCCGCGCGTGATGCCCGAAATGGTCGCGGGATCGATAAAAAGAACCCCTTCGGCCCCGGTCAGGTTCGTTCCCGTAACCGTCACGGAAAGCGAGTTGGAAATACCGGTCGCGCTCCCGCTGGCTGGGGTGATCGATGCGATGGTCGGCATATTCGGCGCCGCCAGGCGATCCGAATGGTCGTCGACGTTGTCGCCCGACGAGGTTCGCAAGGCGTCGAATCGGGAAATCACTTTGTTGCTGGTCAGGTCGGTCGCGACGATCGTTCCCGTTCCTTCGTTGGCGGAGAGCAGCCAATTCGCGGCTGGATCGAGCGACAATGACCGCGTTCCCAAGTCGACCTTGAAATTCACGGGACTCATCTGAACGCTCGCCGGCGAAAGCTGAGAGCCAGGAGGCACGGCGACAGGCGTGGTCGTGATGGTGCCGCCGGTCTGATTCGCCATATAGAGCCGGTCGCCCACGGCGACGATGCTGCTGGCGCCGCCGGTTTGATCCGGATTCGCCTGCACCGAAGTGAACTGGCCGGTCGCGATATTTAAGAAGATGAGTTTGCCGCCCGGTCCCGCGCTCGGTTCGGCGATCATTGCGAATCCGACATCGTCGAGCACCTGAATCGCGCCCGGCCGCACGTTCACACCCAGATTGAAAGTGTTCACGACCACCTGGCTCACCAGATCGAGCACGGAAATCGAGCCCGCGCTCTCGTTCGAAACATAGGCGTGCTTCGCGTCCACGCCGATGGCGTGGGGAAGGCGCCCGACTGGGACCGTCGCCGTCACCTGGAGCGCCGGCTGCCCGAATTGCGCGCGGAACGTGAAAAAGCTGACGGTATCGTCGTCGGCGTTTGCGATCACGGCTTCGTCGCCCGCAATCGCGACCGCGCACGCGCCAAGCCCTGTCGAAAATTCGCCGGCGACGTTGAATGCCGTCAGGTCGAGCAGCGCGATGCTGCCGCGCCCGCGCTGCGCGACCACTGCCCAAGCTCCGCTTCCGTGCACGCCGATCGATTGCGGTTGGGCGCCGTCCGGCAGCGCGATCACATGCGTGATCTTGCCCTGGCTCATGTCCAGCACGCGGACCACATCGTCGTTTTCGTCGGCGAGAAGCGCGAGATTCGTTCCGGGCACCCACGCCACCGCGGCCAGCTCGCGGCTGCGCGTTTGATTCGGCTGATCGCCGGAGAAGACCGGCTGCTGCGGCAGGATCACGGCTTCGACCGCGTTACTGCGCAGGCCGTTCTGCTCCACCACGAGTTCCACGCGGCCCGCGCCCTGTAGCGCGGGCGGAATCTGAATATTGATCTGCTGCATCCCCGGATAAGTCCCCTGCGGACCTGCGTACACTACCGGCGCGGAGATGCCTCCCAACCACACCGTCGGCGTCACCGATGGATTCAGGCTGGTGAGAAACAACGCCAGAGTTGTCGCCGCGCCGCCGCTGGTGGTGCTGAATCCGGTATTCAAATAGTTCGCGGCGTTCAATATCGCGCCATCGCCCGAACCCGTGCCGGTGAGAGAGAAAAGTCCCGGAGAGCTTGGCGAGGTGATCGTCGTCGACGTCGTGAAGGTGCCGGCATCGGATTGCACCACCACCAAGGCATTGGGATCCGTTACCGATGCATCGAGCACTGCGTTGATCTGCGTGGGCGAAACGTAGTACAAACCACAGGGAACGCCATTGATGGTCAGCGTCACGTTACCGAGCGTCGTGGGTGGATGCGTCGGGTCCGGAGCGGACATGATCACGTTCGCCATACCGGTTCCTTTGATCGCGATGATGGCGCCGGGGGAGATCGCCGCATTCTGCTGATAGGAAGCCGCGCTCATCAGCGTGATGGTGTGCGCATGGGCGAAGACAACGCAAAAACTACCTAGGGCGAGAATATTTTTCATGGACGTGCTCCGTCACGTAGTTCGAAAAACGCGAAATCAGCGGACCTGAACCCGCATCCGTGCACGCGAAATACCACTAGGCTCTTAAGTTTCCCAGCAAGACCCGCAGCGCAACCCGCGGATGCAGGATGCTCGGCGGCAGCGCCAGAAGGTTCCCGACCTTGTGGAACGCCATGGCGGCGACCTCGTCGCGGTGCGCGGCCTTATGGAGTTTCGATAGGTACCAGTTGACGAAATTGACCCCGGCATTGCGCGGCCCCACCGTCTCCGGAATCCGCAGGTCGCCGCCGACCGCTACCGCCCACGGCGTGTCGACCACCTGGGACGCGCGCCGGAAGAAGCGGCCCGCCACATTCGTTCCGCCCTCTTTCAGGGCTTCCTCCAGCGCTTCGGATTGCAGCGCAGCCACCGACATTCCTTGGCCGTAAATCGGATTGAAGCTACAGATCGCATCGCCGAACACCAGATAGCCTTCCGGGAACGACTTCAGCTTTTCGTAATGCCGCCGCACGCTTGCCGGGAAGCGCGCGGAAAACGCCTCGCCCATCGTTTCCGCATCGCTGACCACTTCGTGAATGAACGGCGCGGGCAGCGTTCTGGCGAATTCGATAAATCCCGATAGTTCCAGCGGAGCGTAGTTGCCGAAATAGCCGATCAGCGTGACGCTCCAGCGATCACCTTCCTGCGCGAGCATCACGCCGCCGCGCTTTCCCTGCGGCGTCGCCGGAATCACCGCGGCGACGTCTCCATTCAAATGATCCGGCCGGCGGCGGAACAAGCGCGTGGTGTAGCCGATCGCGACTTCCACGCGCTCCTCTTCGGGCTTCGAGAATCCCAGGGATTCGAGCCACGCCGGGCTATGCGAACCGCGCCCGGTGGCATCCACGACCAGGTCCGCGTTGGTGACGCCCTGCGTGGTGCGGATGCCGGTGACCCGGCGCCGGTCCTCGCTGCTGGCAAGTCCCTCGACGACGGAGCCTTCGACCGCGCTCACGTTCCTGGTGTTCAGCACGCGTTTGCGGATCGTGCCCTCCAGAAGAGGCCGGCTGACCAGAAGGCCCTCCAGTCCGCTTTCGAACCGGGTCAGACACGCGCCCTCGAAGAACCAGCGCGCGTCGCGGACGATGTCGCCGGTCACCGCGCCGGATTCCGTAATCTCCGCTGCGAAACCCGGGAACCAGCGGTCCAGAGTGCGGCGGCCGCTGGAGAGCAAGCCGTGCGTGTGAACCCCTTGCGGCACGCCGCGGCGCTGTTGGCCGACCGGTGGAAACGTGTCGCGATCGATCAGCGTGACCCGATCGTAATGATCCGCCAGCACCCGCGCCGCCAGCAGTCCGGCCACACTTCCGCCAATCACGACGGCGTGATCCCCTCTCACGTCCTGCATAGGTTGGGATGTAGCTTATCGCTTTGGCGAGGAAGGTTCAACCCGGAGCTTCATGCCATCGACGGCGGTCACGCGAACTTCCGCCCCGGTCTCCACGGGCGCGGAAGAAACCGCATCCCAGTATTCGCCATGCACGAACACTTTTCCGTCCGGCGAAAGCGGCGTGCGCGCCTGGCCGACTTCGTTGA
This sequence comes from Bryobacteraceae bacterium, assembly GCA_035308605.1. Classification (GTDB taxonomy): domain Bacteria; phylum Acidobacteriota; class Terriglobia; order Bryobacterales; family Bryobacteraceae; genus Palsa-187. The sequence goes on along the minus strand of DATGGL010000285.1, from coordinate 12,761 downwards.
GCAAGCCGCCGCCGGACATCAATACTTTATTCGCGCGCGCCTTGATTACCAGGGAAACCAGGAACATGGTGATAATCGCGAATGGAATGCTGACGGCCAGCGCCGTCGAGAGATGAATGCGGAGCTCCGGCGGGCCATTCACCAGCAGCAATGCTCCCAGGACCATGGCGACGGTTCCGCCGACGCCAAGAACTCCGTGCGAGGCGAACTTGGCTTCGAGAACGAACATCGCCACACCGAGTATCAGCAGGGCGGCTCCGGACCAGTTGATCGGCAGCACGGCCAGGCCCGATAAACCGAGCAGCGCGAGAATGCCTCCGGCAACGCCCGGCAGGATCAGGCCGGGTGCGCTGAATTCGACATAAATTCCCAGTGCGCCCAGCACCAGCAGAATGAACGCGATATTCGGATCCGCCACGGAGGAAACGATGCGCTCGCGCGCGCTGGGTTTGTACTGGACGATCTCTTCGCCGCGCGTGTGCAGCACCTGCTTGCTGCCATCGAAGCGCGTGATCTCGCGCCCGTCCAGCGTCGCCAGCAGTTGCGCCTGGTCGGCCACGACCACGTCGATCAAATGATTATCCAGAGCTTCTTTTTCCGTGAACGCCTTCGCTTCCCGAATCGTCTTCTCTGCCAGCTCCGCATTGCGCCCGCGTTTCAGCACGATGCTGCGCAGCCACGCCGATGCGTCGTTCTCCACTTTGCTGCGCATCACCGCGTCCATCTCCCCGCTCATCAACACCGGCGACGATGCGCCCGTATTGGTTCCCGGCGCCATGGCGGCGACATCCGCGGCTTCCAGCAAAAAGAATCCGGCGGACGCGGCGCGCCCTCCGCTGGGCGCGACGTAGGCGATGATCGGCACGCGCGATGTGACCATCTTCGACGTGATCTGGCGGGTGGCGTCCAGCAATCCGCCGGGTGTGTTCAGGCGAATCAGAACCGCGGTGTCATTTTCCTGCGCGGCCTGGTCGATCGCGTGGCTGAGAATTTCGACCGTGACGGGATGGATGATGCTATCGACATCCACGACGATGATCTTCGCGTGAAGAGTCGCGGCAAGCACGCTGAGTAAGGCTAGGCGACGCACCCTTATTCAGCATACTCCTCCAGCCACGAATGGACACGAATAAACACAAATGAAAACCCAAGCCTATTCGTGTTCATTCGTGTGCATTCGTGGCCCAAGCTACTCTTAAGAGAACGGTGGAATTTCAAAACATTCTGGTGCGCGCGACCAACTGGGTGGGCGACGCCGTCATGTCGCTGCCTGCTCTGCGCGCGCTGCGCGGGCGGTTTCCGCACGCCGAAATTACGATTCTCGCCAAACCCTGGGTCGCCGATCTCTACGGGCGCGAGCCGTTTTGTAACCGGCTGATTCCATACACGCCCGCCACCACGCTCGAGAAATGGCGCGCCGCGCGGGATCTCCGCCGGTTCCATTTCGACGGCGCAATTCTTTTGCAGAACGCGTTTGAAGCCGCCGCGGTCGCATTCGCCGCTCGAATTCCGCAGCGGATTGGCTACGCGCGCGATGGTCGCGCTCCCTTGCTGACTTCCGCGATTCCCGTACCCGGTCCTGGCGAAATTCCGAGACATGAGCGCTTTTATTATCTCGAACTCCTCCGCCGCGCCGGCATTCTCGACCGCATCCCCGACAACGATTCGATCCGGCTGGATGGAGCAGCAGCCGCGCGCGAATCCGGTATCGAGCGCTTCAAGAACCTCGGCATCGGACATGCCGTGATCGGCGTCAGCCCTGGCGCCGCTTACGGAACCGCGAAGCGCTGGCTTCCGGAACGCTTCGCCGAATCCGCGAATCGCCTCGCCCGAGAACTTGGCGCGACGGTCGCCCTGTTTGGATCGAAAAGCGAACGCGAGCTATGCGGCGCGATCGCGGGTTCCATCTCAGCGCCCACGAAGAATCTCGCTGGAGAGACGTCGCTCGGCGAATTCATCGATCTGGCCGCGGCTTGCAGCGTGTATCTCACCAACGATTCCGGCGCCATGCACATCGCCTCCGCGCTCGGCGTTCCCACGGTCGCCATATTCGGCGCGACCGATGACACCACTACTGGCCCCACCGGTCCGCTTGCACGCGTGGTTCGCGAACCGGTCGAATGCAGTCCGTGTCTTAAGCGCGAATGCCCCATCGACCACCGCTGCATGACGCGGGTCACGTCGGCCAGAGTAGCGGAAGCCGCTCTAAACCTGCTCAAATAATAAGGTTTGGATACGCGGACCAAGATCGTCTCGACGGAAGAAGCAGCCCGCCTGGCGGCCTCGGGCGCGACGGTGGTCAGCGGATATTTCGATCCCATGGTCGCGTCGCATGCCGAACGCCTCGCGCAAATCAAGCGCGACGGCGCGCCACTGCTGGTGCTGATCGCCACGCCGGAACCTTCGATTCTCCCAACCCGGGCGCGCGCGGAGCTGGTGGCATCGCTCAGCGTGGTCGACTACGTGGCGGAAAATTGCGGAATTCCCGTGCAACACCGGCTGGAGCAGGAAGACGCGAAGCGTTTGACGGAATTGATTGACCACGTACACGCACGCCAAAATGCCGCGTCTTAGAACATAATGGATCCTTTCCGTATTCTGGTGGTCAGGCTCGGGGCGATGGGCGATGTGATTCATGCGCTGCCCGCCGTCGCCAGCCTGAAGCACAGCTTTCCGCACAGCCACGTGAGCTGGGTGGTGCGGCCGCGCTGGATGCCGCTGCTTGAAGGCAATCCATTCCTCGACGAAATCATCCCGCTCGAACGCAACATGAGCGGGATCTCGGCGGCCTGGCGCCGCCTGCGCTCGGATCGGTTCAATCTGGCTGTCGATTTTCAAGGCCTGGTGCAGTCCGGGCTGGTCACGGCAGCGGCGCGCGCGGACCGCGTCGTCGGATTTCACCGTTCCCAGGCGTGGGAACGGTGGGCTTCGCTGTTTTATTCAAACGAAGTCACGACCAGCTCGGCGCATATCGTCGATCGCAATCTCGAACTGGTAACTGCCGCCGGAGCGTCCAGCATTCTCCGCACCTTCCCGCTGCCGGAAGGCCGCAGTGAAGGCGACTTGCCTGCCGGAAAGTTCGTGCTCGCCAGCCCTCTCGCCGGATGGGGCGCGAAACAATGGCCGCTCGAAATGTATGCGGACGTCGCGAAGCGCCTGGATATGCCATTGGTGTTGAACGGCTCTCCCGATTCCGCCGCCGCGCTCGCGAGCGTCCGCGGCGCGCGCGTCCATCTTTCGGGAATCGCCGGATTGATCGACGCCACGCGGCGGGCGCACGCGGTAATCGGTGTCGACAGCGGCCCCATGCATCTGGCCGCGGCGCTGGGAAAACCCGGCGTGGCGATTTTCGGACCCACTGACCCCGCGCGCAACGGCCCCTATGGCGGATCGTTAAAGGTATTGCGCAGCGGCGCGGCGGTTACGACGTATAAGCGCCATGCGAACGACGAAACCATGCGCGCCGTAGCGCCCGAGGCGGTGGTCGAGGCGCTGGCGTCCCTGGGCTGTCCGGCGTGAGTTTCCCCAAACCGTACGCCGATGCGGTCGCGAAACTTCGCGTCTTCGTCGGATTTGTATTGGTCGCCGCATTCCTGTGGCTGGCCGCGCCGACGTGGTTATCGCTCGCCGCCGGGCTTCCCGTCTCGATCGCCGGATTAGCGGTGCGCGCCTGGGCCGCCGGGCATCTGGAAAAGAATCTGGAGCTCGCCGAGAGCGGCCCGTACGCGCATGTGCGAAATCCGCTGTATCTGGGCACTCTCGCCGTCGCCGCCGGATTTGTCATCGCGTCGCGCCGGTGGGAGCTGGGCGTCCTGTTCGCCGCGGTCTTCTTTCTGATCTACCTGCCTGTGGTGGAGCTTGAAGAACAGCATCTGCGGAAATTGTTCCCGGCATATCAGGACTATGCCCAGCGCGTGCCCAAGCTGGTTCCGCGCGCATCCGCGGCCGGGTCGCAGAAATCGTTTCAGTGGTCGCTGTATCGCCGGAACCGCGAATACGAGGCTCTTGCCGGATTCGCCGCGGGCGTCGCGCTGCTATTTTGGAAAGCCCTGTGAACGAATCGCACAAGCTGCTGCGTATCCTCGGCGCAGGATTCGGCGTCGCCGTTATCGTCGGCGCGGTCATCGGCGTCGGCATTCTGCGCACCCCGGGCGAAGTCGCGGGGCATCTTGCCAGTACGCCTTTGATTCTGGGCTTGTGGCTCGGCGGAGGAATCTACGCTCTGCTGGCCGCGGCTTCGGTCACCGAGCTCGGCACCATGCTGCCCGAAACCGGCGGCTATTTCATCTTTTCGCGGCGGGCTTTCGGAGACGCTGTCGGATTCACCGTCGGCTGGACGGATTGGATCGGCCAGAGCTCCGCGATCGCGTATGCTTCGATCGCGTTCGGCGAGTTTCTCACGCCGCTGGTCCCCTCGCTCGCAGGGAAAGAGACATTTATCGGAGTCGGCGTGATCCTGGCGTTCGGCGCCCTGCAGTGGAGCGGCCTGCGCACCAGCAGCCGCGTGCAACAGACCACCAGCCTGATCAAAGCCGTCGCGTTCCTGGCGCTGGTGGCCGCATGCTTCTGGTTCGGCGGCACGAAAGCGCCCGCGCCAACGCCGGCGCGCACGGAGCCCCTGTTCGTCGCCATCATCCTCGCCACACAGGCGATCATCCTCACTTACGACGGCTGGTATGAAGCGCTGTACTTTACCGAAGAGATCAAGGATCCGATACGTCAGCTTCCGCGCTCGATGATCGGCGGCGTGGCGCTGGTGATCGTCATCTACATGCTTGTGAACGGTGCGTTCGTGTACGTGCTGCCGTTACGCGAGCTGATGGCTTCCAAGCTTCCCGCCGCCGACGCCGCGCAAAAACTATTCGGACCATCCAGCGGCAAGCTGCTGACGCTTTTATCGCTGATTTCCCTGCCCCCTATGATCAACGCGGTGATGCTGTGCGCGCCGCGGATCCTCTTCGCCATGTCACGCGGCGGATTATTTCCGGCGCGGATGTCGACCGTGAGCCGCCGCGGCAATCCCGATTGGGCGCTGGCCGCGACGGTCGGGCTCGCCGTACTGCTCGCTTCGAGCGGATCGTTCAAGACGCTGATTGCGGTCGCCAGCGTAATCTTCGTGGTGAACCACTGCTTCGCGCTGACCGCGCTGTTGGTCCTGCGCCGCCGGGAACCGGATCTCCCGCGTCCATTCCGCGCCTGGGGCTATCCATGGGTATCGGGACTCGTGCTTCTGACGGCAGTCGGCATCGTCATCGGATCGTTCTACAGCGATCCACGGCATAGCCTTTATGCTGCTGGATTGATCGTTGTGAGCCTCCCGATCCAGGCCTTACGAGCGCGATAAGAATTCTGTATCTTGCTGCAACTATTGCCAATACAGCTTTTCCATTGTCTTATTACAAAATTTGTAATATATTTAGTTCGATGACTGGTTCACAGATGCTCGAAGGGCGATTGCGCCTGCGCTGGACGCAACAGGTTGCGGCCCGGAAGCTAGGCGTGTCTCAACCCTACCTGTCGCTTCTTGAATCGGGCACGCGCCAGGTCACGGACCAACTGGCGGAAAAGGCGGCCGAGCTTTACGGGACGCTTCCCACGACGCTTCCGTTGGCGGAAAATCCGGCGTCGAACCCAGAGATGTTAGTCGAGGATCTGGCGGCGCTTGAATATCCGGGATTCTCTCATGTGCGGGCTCGGCAGAAGCGCAATCCAGCAGCAGTCTTGTTTGCGGCCCTTCGTCAGAACGACCTGGACAGCCGCGTTGTCGAGGCGCTGCCGTGGGTACTGCTGCGTTATCCGGCTCTCGACTGGAACTGGCTGGTGGACCGCGCGAAGTTGAACAATCTGCAAAACCGGCTGGGTTACGTGACGCATCTCGCCTTTCAATTGGCGGATGCGTCCGCGAACCACGGGGTGGTAGAGGAGCTCGCGCGGCAGAGGGATGTACTGGAAAATTCCCGTTTGGCTCGGGAAGACACGCTATGCCATGATTCGTTGTCCGAGGCAGAGCGGGCGTGGGTCAGGAATACGCGTCCGGCGGAGGCGCAGCATTGGAACCTTCTCACCGACCTGCGGCCGGAACACCTACGCTATGCAAGCTGAGCTTGTTCCAGAGCCGTGGAACGCATTCTTCGAAGATCTGGACGCCCAACTCACGGAACAAATTTCACTCTGTTGCATCGGAGGATTTGCCATCACCATTCAGTACGGCCTGGCGCGGCAAACCTCCGACGTGGACGTGCTTCACGTCACACCGCTAGATCAGCATGCGGCAGTTTTGGCCCTCGCGGGCGAGGGTCGCCCGCTTCATCGCCGTCATCGTGTCTACCTTCAACACGTCGGCATCGTCACGCTGCCGCATGATTACGACCAGCGCCTGATGGAACTGTTCCCGAGCCGTTACAGCAACATCAGATTACTCGGCTTAGACCCATACGATCTTGCGTTATCCAAGCTCGAACGGAATGTCCAGCTGGACCGTGACGATGTCAAATATCTGGCCAAAGCAGTTCCGCTCGATCCAGCCACGCTCGAACACCGTTACCGCAACGAGCAGCGTCCTTATCTCGCCAACGTCGAACGGCACGATCTTACAATGATGCTCTGGCTGGATATGCTTCGCGAAAGCTGATTTACGCCTTGGTCGCGATGACTTCGACGTAATCGCCCAGCGCGAGCAGCGTGCTGTCGCCCGATTGATTGAATTTCCGGCCAACCTCAACCATCGCCGCGGTCAGTTCCGGCGCGCGGCTGCCGGCGGCTTCGTGAGCTTTGATGGTCGGGCCGAAGTAGGTCTTCATGAACTCGACCCACGACTCCGGCGTCAGGTGCCGGAAAATCACTTTGCGCGGGATGACTTTCAGTTCGCTCACCGCATCGCCGAAGCGTTCGCGAACTACTTCTTCAACACCCCACTTCGATGGCGGCTGAACACCCGCCGGAGGCGGGTTAAAGGAAGCCGTCACGCGGAACATCTCGCCAATCATCCCCTGCGGCGTCCAGTTCGCCATGCCGATTTTTCCACCGCTGCGGCAAACGCGAAGCGTCTCGGCAGCTCCGCGGGTGGGCTCGGCAAACATCGATCCAAAAGTGCTCAGGACCACGTCGAAGGCTGCATCTTCACACGGAATCGCCTCAGCGTTGCCTTCCTTGAACTCGATTTTCAGGCGCTCGGCGTGGGCCCGTTCGCGCGCCCGTTCTAGCAGGGCGGGAACGAAATCGACGCCAGTGACTCTGCATCCGCGCCGCGCCGCGGACAGCGCTGTGTTCCCCGAGCCCGTTGCGACATCGAGCACCCGATCGCCCGCGTGCACCGGAATCGAATCGCATAAAAGCTCGCCCACAATGACGATTCCCGTTCCGACCACTGAAAAATCCCCGGTCGCCCAGACCTGCTGTGGTGTTGTAGCCATGCGGCCAGTGTACGTTATCGAGTGCGCCGCTGATACGCCCCGCCGCCGAGCCCGCCCGCATCGATGAGCACGGCGACCACCAGGAAGAGCACATTGATCCCTTCGATGGGCATATGCGAATTAATCAACCACGCATAGGTCAGCGTGGTGAGCGGAAGGAAGATAAACCCGAGCAGAGGGAGAAGGAACCCGTGATAGGCGTGTTCCAGGTAACGGGTGAAGAAGAACAGGACCGCCAGCACCACCCGCGGGAACGCCAGAACAAGAATAAGCGCGCAGCAACCCATGGCGCTTCGATTGTCGCAAATTCTTTGGGGAATGTGAGTCTGTTATTTTGGGGTAGTGAATCTGTCTGATCGAATTGTTATTGATCCGAGGGTCCTGGTCGGGAAGCCAATTGTAAAGGGGACCCGCATTTCCGTCGAACTTGTGGTTGACCTGCTCGCGAAGGGCTGGAAGGAAGACCAGATTCTGGACAACTACCCCAACCTCACGGCCGATGACATTCTTGCCTGCCTGGCCTACGCGAGCGAGGTCCTGCATGCCGAGCGGGTCTATCCTCTTAAGCATGCATGAAATTCCTCGCGGATGAAAATTTTCCGCGAAGAGCCGTTCTGGCACTCCAAAATACCGGTATCGAAGTCGTCTGGGTCGCTACGGATATGTCCGGCGCCTCTGACGAATTCGTCCTCTCCCGTGCTAATCACGAAGGTTGCACGCTACTCACCCTCGACAAGGACTTCGGCGAACTCGTATTCCGGCGAGGCTTGCCCGCAACAAACGGCATCATCCTATTTCGCCTTGACGATGCAACGCCTGTCAGCTTCGTCGAGGTTGCACTCGCCACGATCCTCTCCCGTTCGGATTGGGCCGGGCATTTCACCGTCGTCAGCGGCGATCGGATCCGTATGACCCCTTTCGCCAAGCAGCCCTGAAACGAACCGAGGACGCCCGATTACTTCGGCTTCAGATCATTGAAGTGCATCACCGCATTAAACAACATGTTGAACTCCCCGATATTCTGCCAGCGATAGCACGGATTCGTCGCGAACATCACCACGCGTCCCTCGCCTTCGGGGACGTCCACCACCGCCGGGCGCCCGCGGATTTCATTCGCTCCGCGCATTAAACCGCTAAGGACGCTCGCATCGCCGCCGGGGAAACGCATCAGGACTTGTTGCTCGCGGTCGCGTTCCTGCAAGGTCAGTAGCGGACCGTTGGCCCAGCGCACGGGAATCGTTTTCTCGGTGTAACCGTAGAAAATCGGACTCGCCGGGCGCAGAATTTCGGCTTGCACGATGGGACCGGGCGCGTAGAATTGCGGCGACGTGCGGCTCGCTTCCACGCTGCGCGTGATGCCGAATTCAGCGGGAAACGCGCTCGCCGTCCCCAACGTGATCAGCACGCCGCCGGATTCGACGAACTTGCGGAATTCGACCACTCCTTCCAGGCCCATGCCTCCGGTTATGTCTTCCGACGATCCATACACGCCCAGGTTCTTGAACTGATCGCTCTTGGTATACGCGAGCGTCTTGCCGGGCTTCGGCTCGATGTCATACACCAGGCCCTTCGCGCCGCGCCCCTGATTGGGAATCACGATGACGTCATAAGCCGCGCGGAGATTCCCCTGGCGGACGCGTTCTTTGTAGATCAGGTCAAATGGAACCTCGAAATGATCGAAGGCGTGCCGCACCCAGCCGACTTCCTGCGTGTTTCCCCAGGTCGAAAACATCGCCAGCCTGGGCAGATCCACATCGTGCATCGGAACCGATGGAGCGGCCGTCAAAGCGACCGCCGTCAATCCCAGCGGCTCGACCGCGGCCTTTAGTTTGTCGTATGAGCCGCCGGCGACGATGAACGATCCCGCGGGAATTTCTCGATCTCCGCTTTTGAACGGTTGTTCGTTGGCGCGCATCGCGACGTCTTTCAATCGATAGCGCAGGGTGACCAAACTATTCGAGCCGTTATTAAGTACGGCATAGGAAGCGGCGCCGCTTCCCGGAATGGTCCCGCGCGGATCGAATTTGTCGACGGCCGTCGCGGGAATATCCAACACGGAACGATCCGCGCTTTCGACAACTTTCGCGTGCGCCATCAGGCCCATGGTCCAGCCCGTGTCGTCGTACGTGGTGAGCTGCGGATCCGGGAAATCCTGTTTCTCCAGCAGGATCTTCGCCAGCCGCCCGTAGGGCTGATCGCGCTTGATTACAAACGATCCGGCGGGGAACGTTCCTTCCGGCAACTTCACCTCGGCGTTCGCGCGGCCGATTTCGATGCCTTGCAGCCGCAGCGTGTTCACGATGAACGCGACGCGCGTCATGTCCGGCTGGTTCGCGGGAATCACATAGCCGTAGGGCTTGTCTTTCTTTCCCGACTCGATCGAATTCCGGCTCTTCTTGTAGAAATTCTCCAAGATGATCTCGGGAAATGCCGAGGTCAACTGGAGCGCCGTCAAGACCCCGGTCTCTTCGTAATTCGTGTTGTCGCGCTGCGACCAGTCGACCTCTTTATACGGCGGCAGCGGACGATACCATTCGCGCGTGGTCATCCCGCCGCGGCCGCCGCGCCCTCCCGCGCCATCCGGCGGAGCCACACGGCGATGCATGGTATTCGCGCCGCCGTTGCCGAACGTCTCGTACATGCGCATCATGCCGTTGTGGTTCGACGCCATGAAACCCAGGTAGCCGGGCGACCACATGTCGACGAACGCGTGGGTCCACACGCCGGGCATGCCGTACTTGATCATCTGCTCCATTTCGAAATTCGAAAACCACGGCAGCTCGCCGTAAAGGATCGGATCAAGCGTCGGGTTCTGCGGAGCCTGGCCGCTGAACGTGTACAGGAACGGCTCGGATTCATGCAGCTCATGCATGATGGGCGGGTGCCAGTCGAGATACCAGCGCAGCAGCGTGCGCATGGTCACCTGCGAGTAATTGATGTCGCGATTATTGTCGTGAAAAATATATTTGCCCCAATAAGGAGGGCCGCCGATATTATCCTGTTCGCTGGTCTCGTTGATTTTGTATTTGTAATACCAGTCAACGTAGCGGTCGCGGCCGTCGGGCTCGGCGACGGGGGTAATCGTTACGATGACGTTGTCGCGAATCTTTCTGATAAGCGGAGCATCTTCGGTCACCAGGCGATACGCCAGCTCCATCAGCATTTCCGAGGGACCGGTTTCGGCGCTATGCAGGCCGCCCATCAGGTGATAAATCGGCTTGGTCTTCGCGATGATGTCGCGCGCCTGCGCTTCCGTGATTTGCCGGGGATCGGCAAGCTGCGACAGGTATTTTTTGTTGCTTTCGAGGTTCTTGATGGAGTCTTCGGAACCGATAAAAACGACCACACACTCGCGGCCCTCGTCGGTCTGGCCGACGTTCATCACTTTCACGCGCGGCGACTTTGCCTCCAGCGCGTGGTAATACTTCAGAAGATCAGCATAATACGTGAGTTTTTTCGGGGCGCCGGCGTAGTAGCCCAGCACTTCCTTGGGCGATGGCACGGTCGAGGATTTCGGTAAATGATCGACCAGCGGGCTGATGAATTCCGGAGCCGTGGTCCACTCCTTCACCGCCTTGGCAAACTCATCGTCCATTTGCTGCGCGAACGAGAGAGTGGCGATCGCAAGGAATGCTTGGAAAAGTCGCATAAGCGCTCACCATGATAAACCGCGGCGAACGCGCAGCGCTGGCTTTGCCTATTGATTACTTACGGGGCGACTTGGACTTCCGCGCGCAGATCCTGCCAATCCGGCAAAGTTACCGACTTGGTGAGCTTCTCGATGGACGCGGTCATCTCTTTCACTTCGAACGCCTTCATGGCCGGCGCCCGGAAGGAGAAGCGGCACAGCGGCGGCTGCCCCGGCTTGGCTCCGGCGGCGTGCAGCGTGACGTAAACCGTCATGTCGTTCAACTCATTGGGCGAGTGATTTACTACCAGGTAGTGGATCTCCGACTTCTTGTTGAAATCGACCAGGATGCGGAACCCGGTCACCTCGATCATGTCGGCGAGCGAATGCGATGCGGCGGGAGCGGCCGTAGGAACCTCGACGTTTTCGGGCGCGGGCTTCACGTCGGCGCTCGAATGCGCCAGGGGCGAGAAATAGAACACCACGATGACGCCGCTGATCAGCAGCCCCATCATCACCAGGAAGCTGACCGCCCAACCGGGCATTCCGCCGCCGGTCTTTTTCGCCTTGGCGGGATCGCCCAGCGCGGTGACCACACCGGTCTCCTGAAGCGAGACCAGTTCCGGCGGCAGCGTCGGGCCGGGCAGCGTGATGCGCGGACCGGTATCGTGCGCCACAATCTTCGAAGGGAGAGTCGCCGGCTGCAGCGAGTGGCGCGTGGCCGCCTTGTAGTTCTGAAGCGGCGCGAGGTTGAGCCAGGACCCGGAAGGAGGGTGCTCCACGGATGGCTCGACAGCCTGCGGAACGGGCGCGCCGGGGGCCGGTGGCGCAGCCAGCGCGTTGACGATCGGCGGCGTTTCCAGAACCGAGGGGCCGCTGACTGCGGCGAGCATTGATGGCGCGGACGGGAAGTCGGAAGGCCTGCCTTCGGAAAATCCGGCGGGGATTTCCGGCTTGGGTTCAGGAGCCACTGTGGGCTCGGGCGAAGGCGCTGCGAGTAATCCGACTGCTCCACCACCGGCTGACAGCAGCGCCAGGGGCTGCTGGCCCTGGCTCGCCGCCTGCTGAGGTGCCGGCGGGCGCGACGGCGCGGCCGACACGGGAACCAATTCGGGAGCGGCTTCTACGGCGGGAGCGGCGCTGACGCCGATCGCCGATGCCAAATCCGCCAATGCCGCGGGCATACTCGGAATCACCGGAGCCTTAGCCGCGACGGCGGGTTTTTGCGGCGCCTGCTGTGCCGTAACCGGCTCGGACGCCGGCGGAGCGGCCGCGGCCGGAGGCGGCTCGGGCTTCTTCTCTCGGGGCGCTCCTGTTTGTGCCTCGTAAATCGTCTCGGCCAGGGCCAGCAGCGGGTCCATCGGGGCGTCCGCCAAATCGGATAATGGATCGGCCTCCGCGCCGCGACGCGGAACACGTGCGGGCACGTTGGCTTCGGCGTCAGCGGCTTGGGCTGCAGCCGCTTTTGCCGCGGCGGCTCGTTCTTCGGCTGCTCGCTCTTCAGCAGCCTTCGCTTCCGCGGCGGCTTGCTCCTCAGCGGCCTTGGCCTCGGCTGCGCGGGCTTCCGCGGCTCTCGCTTCGGCGGCTTGTTCTTCCGCGGCTCTGGCTGCGGCGGCTCGCTCTTCGGCAGCTCGCTCTTCAGCAGCCTTCGCTTCAGCGGCGGCTTGCTCCTCAGCGGCCTTGGCCTCGGCTGCGCGGGCTTCCGCGGCTCTCGCTTCGGC
>DATGGL010000284.1:0-46213 GCA_035308605.1 Bryobacteraceae bacterium | reverse complement strand
GTGTGCGACAGGAACCATCCAACCGCCATCATCCCCTGTAACTGGGGATCGTCTTTATCCTGCGACAACTGGGCGTGCAGCGCCGCGCGATCGTTGTCGGAAAACAGAAATCCGGGTCCGCGCGCGTGTTCGCAGGCTATCGGACGCATCGCTGTGATGCGAACCGTGCGTCCGTCCCGCGTTCCGTACAGCACACCGCCGACCTCGATGCCGCCGCGCGACAGACGCTGATAGCCCTCGGCTACCTCATGCCGGATCTCTTCAATGACGACCAGGGAATACTCGATCGTCACCGGGCTTTCCGCGACGTTCCAGGATCCGAATTTCGTTTCAGTCATGGCCCGCCTTATCCAGTGCGGGACGCGCTCGCGGAAGGATCAAGGAGGACTTCGCGGAATTCTCGTCCTCGGATTTGTCGGAGTCCTCAGTCTCGTGCAGATGATAATAGTACGTCACGGCCGCCATTCCTCCCGCAAGCATCAACGCAAGCAGCAGGCAGGCGAACGTTTTTGCGTTCCAGGCCCGCTCATGAGCGACTGCGGATACAGTTCCCGCCACCGTTACGGTGGCCATTCCGAGTGTAAATAGCAGCTTGGTGTACCACGGCATCAGATCGAGATGACCTTGGCCGCCGACCTGGCTCCATAACTCCACGATCGAAACCAACGCCAGCAAAAACTCCGCCATGTACGCGAGCCGTAACGAATTCGGGGGCATTCGGGAACGCGATATTCTATTGTACGAACAAACGTGCCCTCATTGACAGACGATTTAATCGAGCTCCTGCGTATCCCGAGCATAAGCGCGCTTCCCCAGCATGCCCCCGATGTTCGGCGCGCGGCCGAGTTCGTGCGCGACTGGCTCGCCAAGGCGGGCTTGAACAACGCGCACCTGATCGAAGGCAACGGCCACCCGCTGGTGTACGCCGACTGGCTCGGCGCGACCGGAAAACCAACCCTGTTGTTGTACGGCCACTACGACGTCCAGCCTCCCGATCCCCTGGATGAATGGGTTTCGCCGCCGTTTGAGCCCGCCATTCGCGACGGGAACCTCTACGCCCGCGGGGCCGCCGACGACAAGGGCCAGCTCTTCATCCTGATGGAAGCCGTCGCGCGCCTTTTGCGAGAAACCGGGCGGCTTCCTGTGAATGTGAGATTTTTGATCGAAGGCGAAGAAGAGTCCGGCGGCGAGCACATCGAAAAATACGTCAAGTCGCATCCAGCCGAGCTTAAGGCTGACGGCGCCGTTATCTGCGACACGGCTCTGTTCGCGCCGGATTTACCCACGCTGACCACCGGGCTGCGCGGCATCGTTTACGGCGAGATTCACATTCAAGGCGCGCGGTCGGATCTGCATTCGGGCGATTATGGCGGCGCGGCGCCGAACGCCATCGAAGCCGCGGCGCAGATCATTGCCGCGCTAAAGGATCGCGACGGGCACATTCGCATACCAGGGCTTTACGATCGCGTCCAGAAGCCCAGCGACGCCGAAACGAATGCATGGAAGAGCCTGCCGTTCGATGCCGACGAGTATCGCGAGAAAGAAATCGGGTCGACCGCGCTGGCGGGTGAACCGGAGTTTCCCGTGTTCGAGCGCGTGTTCGCCAGGCCGACGTTCGAAGTCCATGGTATTCGTGGTGGATTCACGGCGGAAGGCGCCAAGACCGTGATCCCGGCGCGCGCGGTCGTGAAAATCAGCCTGCGGCTGGTTCCGGAGCAGCGGCCGGAAGAGGTTGTCGCCCAATTGGAAAACGCTCTTGCCGCCGCAACGCCTCGCGGCATCACGGCAACGTTCAAGCTGCTATCCTCCGCGCCCGCGTGCATGGTCGATCCGAGCCATCCTCTGATTCAAAAAGCCGCGCAGGCGATGCAGAAGATCTTTGGACGGGAAACCGTATATGTCCGCTGCGGCGGATCGATACCGATTGTTGGATTGTTTCAACAGTCGCTCGGGATCCCCATCGTGCTGATGGGCTTCAGTCTGCCCGACGACAATATCCACGGGCCTAATGAAAAATTCTCGCTGGCGAATTATTCGCGCGGGATCGAATCGGTGGTGGAATATCTGACTCTACTAGGGCGTTGATCCGCTGGGGTGGGCCGCAGGAGCGTGTTGAAAAACGTCCGCACCCGCTTGCTGGCGCGCGCGGTGCAACCCGACACAGTACCGATGTGTTTCTCAACGGCCCCTTTCAAGCCTGCCCCGCGGACCGCACCATCTGGCGGACGTCGCGAAGCACCATTTGCCAGGGCGCGTAACCCCGGCTGGCCGAGTACGCATCTTCTTCCAACTGAAAGGCGATGTCGATTCGCGCGCCTGGCTCCATCTCGCCTGCGCGAGCCGCGAAATTCCAGGCCTTGGCCCGAAACGTCCGGCCTTGTGCCTTCAGGCGGACGAAGACATGCTTCTCTTTGAGGATATCGGGCGGCGCGGCGACCTCCACATCGCGGGCGACGAACATCGGCGAGGGATTGCCGAAGCCGAATGGAGCCAGATTGAGGATCTCCGCGACGGTCGCATCGTTGATCTCGGCGAAATCGATCTCGGAGTCGATCTCCAAGGTTGCTTCGAAATCTGCCGGAGTCAGCCTCGCCGCGGCATGGGAGCGGAACCGCGTGCGGAACTCCTCCAAATGTTCCGCCGCCAGCGTTACACCGGCTGCCTGGCGATGGCCGCCGAACTTCGTGAACAGCTCGGGCATGGTCTCCAGCGCATCGAGCAAATGAAACGCCGCAAT
Organism: Bryobacteraceae bacterium; assembly: GCA_035308605.1. Classification (GTDB taxonomy): domain Bacteria; phylum Acidobacteriota; class Terriglobia; order Bryobacterales; family Bryobacteraceae; genus Palsa-187. The sequence goes on along the minus strand of DATGGL010000284.1, from coordinate 43,476 downwards.
GCTGCGCCCCGAGCCTTGCGCGACCCCATTCTCCAGCCCCAAAACGAACGCGGGCCGATGAAATCGCTCGACCACCCGGCTGGCGACGATTCCGACCACGCCGCGATGCCATCCTTCACCCGCGAAAACGAGTGCCGCGTCGGAGTCCGTCACCGGCTGCTCGATGCATTGCTCGAAGATGGCGCGCGCGATTTCGGATTCGGTCTGCTGGCGGTCCGTGTTCAGGTCGTGAAGTTGTCCTGCCAGCACGCGGGCGCGAGCTTCATCATTGGTCAGGAACATCTCAATGACGTCGCTGGCGCTGGCCATGCGGCCGGCGGCGTTAATCCGCGGCGCGACGCGGAAGGCGACCTGGCCGGCGCTCGGCGATTCACCTTCCGCCAGCCCGGACACGTCGAGCAGCGCGCGTAGTCCAACATTCTTCACGTTCCGTAACCCCGCCAGGCCCAGCTTCACGATCACCCGATTCTCGCCCGTGAGCGGCACTACGTCGGCGACGGTTGCAATCGCGACGATTTTTAGAAAGGACTCGATCAGCCGTTCGCGACGCGCCGGATCCATGCCGGCGTTTTGCAATATCGCCTGCAGCAATTTGAGCGCAACGCCGGCGCCGCACAGATTTTTCTCCGGATAAGCGCAGTCGGGACGATTGGGATTCAGCACAGCCACGGCCCGCGGCAATTCCGCTTCGGGCAGGTGATGATCCGTGACGATCACGTCGATTCCGAACTGGGCGGCATGGCGGACCACATCGTTGGCGCGAATCCCGGTGTCGACGCTGACAATGAGCTTTACGCCGGCCGTGGCGGCTTCTTCCACCACTTCGCTCTTCATGCCGTAACCGTCGCGCAAACGATGTGGCACGTGAAACGAAACATTGCCTCCCAGCAGATCGATCGTCTTCTTCAGAATGACCACGGCGCTGGTGCCGTCCACGTCATAGTCGCCGTATAACAGGATCGGTTCTTTCCGGTCGATCGCCAGACGGAGACGGCTGACGGCTTCGGACATGCCTGCCAGCAGAAAAGGATCGTGCAGGTCTGCCAGCGCCGGCTCAAAAAAGAGCCGGGCCTCAGCGGCGTCACGAAATCCTCGGGCCCATAACACGCGCGCAGCGGGCTGCCCGATTCCCAGGGCCGAGGCCAATGCCGACGTGCCGGCCAGGTCGACATCCGGGAAAATCCACTTCACTAGTTCTTTTTCTTTCCCAGGAATCCGCCCAGGATACCCGTGGCGGCTTTAATGCCTTCGCTTTTCAGATCCTTGATCTCCCCGGCTGCCAGCCCCTTCAGATCCGGCTCAAATTTGGGATCCGCCGACGTGCCGCGGATGAAGAACGGGATGCCCGCCCGCGTTCGCGCGCCCAGTGCGGCGGGAAGCAGGCCAGCCTTGAGCGAGACGTGCATTTTGAAATCCAGCGCGCGGTCCGGGCTGACGGTACCGCTGCCACCCAGGTCGCCTATGTCCGGGGCGACCAACTGGAGATCGCTAATCGTAGTTCCCTGGTTGTTGTTCTTGACGTTCAGGCTCAGCGTCTGAATCTCGGTATTAGGCCCACCCTTGATGCCGGCGAGTTTCTCGATCGTCGATAATTTCTTACCGAGGTCGAAACCGGTCAACTTGGTGTTGCTGAGACCGAGAGATCCACTGGATTCGAGATTCTCCAGCGTGCCTTCGACACTCAGCTTTGCACTGGCCGTTCCACCTTCGAGTTTGGAACCCGCCGGCAGGACAATATTCAAAGCTGGAAGCATGCCTTCCAGTTCCGGGATGGCCATATTCGGTCCCGAAAGGTTTGCCTTGACCGCTATGGTTTCGCCCTCAGGCTTGTAGGTGCCGCTGAGCGAAGCCTCGGCGGCGCCGATATGAACCTGACCTTTGACCAGCGAACCGGCGCGTGCGCCGAGATCGTGCTGCATCACGAAGTCGAATTCGACCGTTTTGGCAGCCGGCGATCCGCCTTTCACCAGCTTCAACTTCTCGGCGCGAATCTTACCCGTGACGTCGATTTGTTTGCCGTTCGAATCGACGGAGCCGTCGATGCCGACCAGGCCGTCGATCCCGTAGGCTGCGTTGATCGCGCCGGAGGAGACCAACTCCAGATGCGCCAGCGTGAGCGTGGCGTTCAGAGGCATCTGTTCGATGTTATCCGCCGGAATGGGCCCGGCTTTTCCGTCGAGCTTGATCGTACCGCCCGCCGGAAACTCCGCGGTGAGCGAGAAGGGCATGACGCTGGACGGCGAGTAGTCCTTCAGCTCGATGTTTACTTTGTCGAGTACCGTCGGTTTTGTATGACCCGAGGTTTTCCCGATGGTCAGGCGTCCGTCATTGATCTTGATCAGCTTCACGGAAAGATCGATGCCAGAGCTGCCTGCAGGACCCGCGGCGGGAGCCGCATTCGAAGTTGGCGGAGCGGCGGTTTTCGAGCCGAGCTTGGCATAATTCCATTCGCCCGTTGGCATCTGGAGCAGCATGATCTGGGGCTGATCGATGGTGATGCCCGTGACGTTAATTTTTCGCGAAGTAATAAACGGCATCAACTCGACGCCGACGTTGAGAGACTTGGCTTGCAGGAAAGGCGTTTTGCTGAAAGCGGGATCGTCGGCGATTGAGAGATCGTCCGCCGCGACGCTTCCCGAGAGCAGGCTAAGCTTCAAATTCCCGACGCTTACCTGACGCCCGAGCGCGGTAGTCAGCTCCGATTCGAGTTTCGGACGGAACTGATTTACGTCGATCAGAAATGGAAGCGCGACCGCGGCCACCAGGACCAGGATCACGATGATTCCCACAACCTTGAGAAGTTTCATGGATGTCACCCGTCTTTAAAGTTTACGCCCGAGAGATTACGCCCGGCCGATGTCTTTTAGTGCGCGGTCTGCGGCCGTCACGCCGCGATATTGCGCTTCCTCGAAAATCGAGAATCCGCTCAGGTCGGAATTGGCGTAATACACCGGCCCTTGCGAGGTTGCGAAGTGGCGGCGCGCTTCGGAATCGAGAAATCCCGGCACCGGCCGCGCCATGGCATGGCCGATCCGCATCACGTCGATTCGCGACACACGGTCGCGAATATCGGGGTGCGCCCGCGACAGATCGCGTAAGATCTCCTCCCGCCAGTAGGTCCAGCTTTTTTCGAGCAACATCGAGCGCATCGCTTCCGGCGGCTGATTCGCGAGAGCCCAGTAGAATGTCCAAACCGACCGTTCGATGACGGATCGCAGGCTCATATGGGTCGCGTCGACGTAGCCGAGCGCCGGCGAATCGAAGATCACGTTATCCCACGCGGTTTCTTCCGGTGGTTTTTCGATGGTGAGATTTGCGGTCAGCCACGGGGAGTAGACGAATCCGCGAGCGGATGGTGCGCCTTCGACTATATAAGAGGCGAGAAATGTGGGCGCCGCGAAAATGACGCGCTCGGCGAGGTAATCGGTCTGCTCTGTGCGCACGCGCAGCCGATTTCCTTCGCGCGCAATCGCGTAAACCGGGGCCGACGTGCGCAGCCAGGGCTGGAGACGTTCCTGAAGCTGGCGGACGATCCAGCCGTTTCCCTCCGGCCAGGTTAACGGACCCTTTTCTTCCGGATCTCGCGACGCGAAATAGTGTACGCCAGCCCACGCAGAAGTATCTCGGGCGAGCGCGCCATAATCGTCGCGGCAGGCGTAGTTGATATACCAGTTCAAATATGGCGATTCGAATCGGTTCTGGGTCATCCAATCCTGCATGGAGAGTTGGTCCAACGGGGACGGCCGCGCCCCGCGTTCCATGGGAATCGTGAATTCTCCCGACGCGCGAAATTCGGTCATTTTGTCATGGAACCGGACATAGTCTTCGCGATCCCGCGCGGTGGATGCGATCTCCGGCTCGATGCCTTCCTGCCAGCGGCCGTGAAGATACAAACGCTCTTGCGGAGCGAAACAGAGCCGGCGCTCGTCCCACTTTCCGTCGCGGAACACGCCCAGTTCTTCAAACAACTCACGCACCATTGCTGCTTTTGTATCGGGGACCGGGACGTAGTGCGCGGCCCACGGATATGCGGTGATCTCGTTTTCCCCCCAGCGCGAGTTCCCACCTGCTTGAGGCTCCATTTCGAGAAGCACAAAATCGCGAAAACCGCGCTTATTTAGGCGCCACGCCGCGCACAGCCCGGCCATGCCTCCGCCGACAATAACGATGGGGAATTTTTCAGTGCGCCCGGCTTTCGAGAACGGAGCATGGTCCCGCAGGCGATGTCCGGCCGGGAATGCATCGTTGACAAAGCCGCCTTCAATTTTCGGCGCGGCTTTTGCCGTCAGGCCGATCAGAGCCGCGCTGAGAAATCCGCGGCGGCTGGAGGGCACGCTATTTCGGAACGAACGAGAACTCGGAGATTCCGATCTCGTCGTTGCCTTGGATGAAGAATCCGAATGGACCGCTGGTGAAGTTGCGACCCGGTTCTGCAAACGAATCGAGCAGCACCCACTGCCCGCTGGCGTCCTTGATCTTGTGAACCACGTGCTCCGGCGTCACTTCGATCTGAATCGAAAACGCTTTCTGGCTGTCGACGTTGTGCTGGGTCTTGGCGCGCTCTAACTTCTTGCCCTTTTCGATCACTTCGGCCCAGAACGTCTTCTTATCGAGTTCGTAGAGCAGGTAGTTCTTGGCGTCGACGTACTGCACGCACCAGCGGATCCTGCCGCCGCGGAAAACGCCGCCGCCTTTCACCAGTTCCACGGTGAAGGTGTAGACGCCGCGCGGCCCTAGTTTATAAGGAACAAATCCGCCGCCTTTGTGAACCCAGACATCGCCATCTTTCTTCCAGGCGTCCGGTTCGGCAAAACCGGTCACGTCGCCCGGCTTCGGCGCCGCGGCGGCGGGGATCCGGTTCAAAGCGAGTTGTAGCGGCCGGTTCTCTCCCGCCGTGACTTGCACGCGATCCACGCGATCCGCGAATCCGGGAGCTTTCGTAAACACCATGTAAGTCCCGGGCGGTACTTCCAGTTGGTCGCCTTTGAGTTCATGGGTCTGCTGTTCGTCGGAACGACGGTAGGTGATGGTTGCGTCGGCCGGCGTACGTGCGATCTTGATGGTTCCGTTGGTCGGCGCGGCGCTGGCGAGCGCTGCATCCGCACCGGCGATGACCACCGGCTGCCCGGTCCGGAAGCTGCGCTGGAGGCGTTTGGGAGCGAATTGGTCGCGGCGCAGATCGATCGTGTGGTCGCCCGGCGGGACTGTGTTGTAAGTGAAATTCCCGTCCGCGCCGATCGTCCCAATGCTCGACTGGTCGAGCAGCACCTCGGCGCCAGGAGTCGCGCCGCGAATTTGAAGCGACGTCACCTGAGGAAGGGCTTTGAGTTTGAATTCGAGCCGGACCTCCGCTCCTTTTTTGATTTCGGCGGTCTGCGCGGGCTCATTCTGAAACCCATCCTTGGCGACGCGCACGCTCACGTTCCCGATGGTCTGGATGCGCACCTGGCCCTTGGCTGTGCGGCGCCGGTATTCCTTGTCGTTGAGAAACACCTTCACGTCGTCTTCTCCGGCGGAAACGATCAGCGTTCCGATGTTCAGATCGGACTTCAAGAACGCCGTGAGCATCGGCGCGGGACCGAAGCTCTCCTTCATATTGCGCGCGTCGTTCCCGTCGCCGACCACGATTTCGTCGACGCCCGGCTGAAAGCCCTGGACATCCACTCCCGCTGGTCCGGCGTCGGCCTGGGCCTGTCCATTTACGGCCAATTTCATCGGGCCGGAGTTCGTCACGACATGAGCCTGGCTGCCGAGGCTGGATACCAGCACTGCGATCAAATTTCGCGCGTTCACCGGACCCGTAATACTGGGTGGTTTCGCCTCCATCACTTCAAAGGTGAACGACGCTTCGCTGCCGCGGCCGGTCACCTTGACCGTGTGCGCTCCGGGCGTGACATTCTCCATTACAAACTGGCCTTCCTGCAAATCCGCGGGCGGCTGATCGTCAACGGCGATTTTTCCGGTTTCGAGATCCGTCAGGATGCGGACGCTTTGCGCCTGGGGCGCGAGGGCGAGGTTCACCGACGACGGCTGACCGGCAGTAACCGTCAGCGGGCTGGTCGCGGGATCGTAACCATCGAGAAACGCGGTTATCTGATAGGAGCCGGGTGGTAATGAAACCTGGCAGGGAGAATTGCACTTTACGTCGCCATTCACGCGAATGGAAGCGTTCGCGGGAGCAGTGACAACATCCACCTGTATGGCCGCTGCGGCCGCGTCTTTAATTGCTGCGTTTCTCTTGCGTGCCTGATTCACCAGAAACGCGATCAGGGCCATCGCGACTATGGCGCCCAGCAACGCGCCGACCATTAGAGGCCGCTTCCAGTTCATCGCTGCGCGCTGTGGCTGCGATCCGGCCTGCGGCCCCGGCTGGGGCTCCGGTTGAAATTGCTGCGGAGGAAACTGTTGTGGCGGCTGGGGCGGAGGTACCTGCGTCTGATAGGCCGGAGGCGGACCTTGCGGCGGGATCTGTGTACCGTAGCCTTGCGGAGGGCTCTGCGGAGGCTGTCCGTAATTCGGCGGAGTCTGTGGCGGTCCCGCCACCGTGTCGAATCCCGACGCGTACACACCGGGTTGCTGGCCGGTCGCGATCGTGTCGGCTCCAGTGGGGCGGAACGGAGGTGGCGTCGCCGCGGGATACGTCACCGGCGAGGGTGGCATCGGAGGCGGCCCACTTTGTGGCGGCGTCTGTGTTGGACCCTGGGGCGATGCCTGAAGCGGGGGCGGCGATAATGGCGGCGGCGTCGCCGGTTTTCCAGGATTAAATTGTCCCGACGACATCAGTCGCGGCGGCTGGACATCTCCGGCGGGTGATGGCGGACGCGGCGGGATAACGACGTTGGGTGGAACCGGCGGCGGGATTGCAGGTGGAACCGCCGCAACGGGCGGCGGAGCCGCTGCCGCCGGCGCTTCCTTAAGCCGCGTCCCGCGATTGACCAGGTGCTGTTTAATATCCCCGACCACAAGTTGCACTTCGAAATCGTCGGGATGCTGCTTGGCGATCTCGTCCAACCTGTAAAAAATCGGTTTCAGGCCCGCCAGATCGGTGATACTTTCGACCTGCCGGTCCAGATTTTTCAGCTCATCTAGAGGATTCAGGTTCTGAGCGCCCACGATGCTATCCTACACTACGTCGAAAAAGCCCTGTGACCATCGCCCTCGACGCCACGCCTCTGACGGTCCCGACTGGCGGCGTTCATCGCTACACTCTCGAACTCGCACGCGCTCTCGCCGGACGCTTTCCCGAGGACGAGTACTGGCTGCTCTCTGATCAGCCATTTTCGCTGCCCGGCGGGGTCCCGCGCAACCTGCACTCGGGCGATCGGCCGCGAAATGCGATCGCGCGTAAATGGTGGTTGTGGGGTTTGCAACAGGAAATGACCCGCCGGAACGTGGATTTGTTCCATGGCACGGATTTTTCGATTCCCTATCTTCCGTTCCGGCCGAGCGTGATGACGGTGCACGATCTGTCGCCCTGGATGGATCCGAGCTGGCAGCCTCAGGCCGGGCGCATCCGGCGGCGAACGCCGCTGTTGTTTCGCGCGGGCCTCGCCACCATGGTGATTACGCCTAGCGCCGCCGTACGCCGAGCCGCGATCGAGCGGTTTCGTCTGGCGCCGGATCGCGTGGTCGCGGTGCCGCTCGCCGCATCGGATCAGTTTCGTTGCGTGGCCACGCCCAAGCCGGTGCCTCCATATTTTCTATTCGTTGGAACGCTCGAGCCGCGGAAGAACGTCGATCGATTGATCGCGGCATGGCGTGAAGTGCGCAAGACGCAGGCGGTCGATCTGGTGCTGGCAGGCCGGGCGCGCGCGGATTTCAGACACATCCATCCCGAGCCTGGATTGCGAATCGCCGGTCCGGTGCCCGAAGGTGATCTGGCCGCGTTGTATTCGGGTGCGCTGGCGGCCGTATATCCGTCGCTCTATGAAGGATTCGGGCTACCGGTGCTCGAAGCCATGCAGTGCGGCGCGATTGTAGTCGCGTCGCGCGATCCGGCAATTTTGGAAGTTACGGGCGAGGCGGCGGTCCATGTGGACGCCACCGACACACGGGCGCTTGTGGGGGCATTGTCGGCAATCGCAGCCGCGCCGGAGAAGTTCCTGGACTTGCGGGAGCGGGCGCTGCGGCGGGCTGGTGAATTTTCCTGGCGGCGGACTGCCGAGCAGACTCGGGAGGTTTATGACGCCGCCCGGCGCCTCTTCCGGCAGTAACGCTTTATTCCTCTCGCCGGAAGCTCCGGTAGCGGGCGCCGGGGGCGGAGGATTACGGTCGGCATGTCTGCTCGCGTACCTGCGATCGCGCTACGCGGTGGAAATCGCAAGTTTCCAGTTGCCGCATCACTCGAAAACCTTGCTCGCGCGAGCCTGGCGAAACGGCTGGCGATTTCTGCGCGGCGTGCCGCCGCTCTTCGACCGCTATTCGGGATTCGAATCGCAACTCGATCCTGTCTTACGCGGACGGCGATACACGATCGGCGTTATGGAACACTTCTGGTGCGCTTCCTATGCCGCTGCCCTGCGTCCTTATTGCGACCGGCTGGTGCTGGATCTACATAATGTCGAAAGCGAACTGACCCGGACATATGCACAGGCCGCGAGCGGGCTCGAAGCGCTAGCGGGTGCGCGATTTGCCGAAGCGTATCGGCGTCTGGAGCGGAAATGGTTTCCGGAGTTCGACGCGATCCTGGTGGCATCCGAAGAAGATCGGCGGCGCGTGGACCATCCGGCGGTTCATGTTTTTCCGAATGCGCTGCCAGAAATTGAACGTCCGCCGGCAAAGGAAAGGGATTGTATCGTTTTTAGCGGGAATCTCGAATATCATCCGAACGTTCAAGCGGTCCGCTGGTTTCATTCTGAAATCTGGCCGCGCGTGCGGGATGCAGTGAAATGGCGTTTGATCGGACGCAACCCGGAAGCGATCGGAGGCATTGTCGCCGGGGACTCGCGGATTGAAGTGACGGGTCCAGTGGACGACGCGATCATGGCGATTGCGGAGGCAAAAATTTGCATCGTGCCGCTTCTTTCCGGCTCGGGCACGCGGTTCAAAATCTTAGAAGCCTGGGCCGCATCGCGCGCGGTGGTATCAACGAGCCTGGGAGCCGAAGGCCTAGGTGGACGCTCCGGTGAGCATCTGTTGATCGCGGACAACCCCGTGGAGTTTGCAAACGCGATCCTGCGGCTGCTGGGCGATGACGATCTTCGCCGCAAGCTCGGGGAGGCCGGACGCGGGCTGTACCTGGATCGCTTTACCTGGACCGCCGCCTGGAAAGCGCTGCAGGCGGCGCGTATATGAATTCTGCGGCCAACTCAGGCCCGGCGCGCCATCAGGATGGTCATGTCGTCCTGCAACTCTTCGGACGCAGTCCATTGGTGGACACTCGAAAGCACCAGTTCAATGATCTGCTCGTCGGAGCGGTGCACGTTTTTGGCGATCAGGTCTACCAGGCGGTCTTCGCCGAACATCTCGCCGTATTCGTTCTCGGGCTCCGTGATGCCATCGGTGAAGCACACCAGTAAGTCGCCGGAATGCAAGTCGACGCGGCTTTCGCCGTAGTTGGAAAAAGGAAACGCGCCGACGACGGTGCCATTTACATCGAGGCGCTGCGCGACGCCGTCGCGCACCAGGACCGGGGGAAGATGGCCCGCGTTGGTATAGGTGAACTCACCGGTCGGCTCGTCGAAGACCCCGAGACAAAAAGTCGCGTATTTTTCGGGTGAGGTGTAGGCGTGTAGCTGCGTGTTTAAGCGGCTCACCAGATGCGACGTGGAGACGGCGGCGATGGAGCTCCCGTTCCCCACGGCCGCGGCGGCGATTTCGACCCAGCTCTGTAGTTGCGTGCGCAAGGAGCTCTGAAGAGTCGCCATCAGCAGCGCCGCCGAAATGCCTTTTCCCGCGACGTCGCCGATGGCCAGCGCCACCTGCGAATCGCGGATGATTTCGTAGTCATAGTAATCGCCCGAGACCATGCGGGCGGGCTGGCAAATGGCGGTGAGGCGCAGCGTCCGTGTCTGCGGAACAACGCGCGGAAAGAGCTGGCTCTGGACCTCGCGCGCGATTTCGATCTCGGATTGGAGGCGCTCCTTTTCCTTGGCGACCACCAGCAGGCGCTGCAGATTCTCCGTCATCGAATTGAAGGAACTGCTGAGCTCGGCAAGCTGATCTTTGCCGGTGACTTCGATGCGGTGCGAGAAATCCCCCTCGATCACCTTTTGCGTGCTTTGATACAAGCGATGAACGGCGCCGGTGATTGTCCGGGTCATACTGATCCCGATAATTACACTGACCAGCTCCACAATTACAAAGACGATTAATCCGATAATCAGAATAATTACCAGGAACCCTTGTGCGAGGTCGGCCTTGCGGTTGAAGACGGTGTTGAGCACGGCCGAAGCGCGGGAACGTACCACTAGGTACCCGATGTCGCTCTTGGCGGGAGCATTCCAATCCGCCATCGGCAGCGTTGCGAACCAGAGGAATTCGTAGTCGAAGCGATTGGCGCGCCGCGGCAGGCTCCCGGCGTTCGTGGCCACCGAGATGCGGGCGCGCCCGCCCGGGTCGGATTCTTGAAAATCCACCAACCCCAGGTTAGGAACCAATCCCCCGAGCAATTCGCTGGTTAATGGCGCGACCACCGTCACGTCCCCGTTTGGCGATTTGATAAAGGCCCATAGATAAAACCGGTCGCCGCGTAACAACACGCCGCGTGTGGACTGCCAGGCAGAAGCGGGCTGAGGAAGCGTCGCGGTCGCCGGATACCGGATGGGGTGGCTGCCGTTATACGCGAGGATCTCGATCCCCGGAAAACGATCCTGATAGAACAGCTTGACCATGCCTTCCATCACCGCCGGACGATCGGCCGGAACTGTTCGCACGACGCTCTGGGCGGCCGACTCGAGGCTCTCGATCCGACGGTCAAGCTCGCTGGTAACCAGGTAAACGGCGAGCTGGTTGGCCAGCAACATACCTCCGACAATGGCGAGCGCGACGATGAGCAGGATCGGTACCGCGGCGATGAACAGATAGGTGACCAGCAGCCGGTTGCGCAGCCGCCAGACTGCCTGGCGAGCAACCATGCGCAGCAGGCGCACGGCGAGCCACACGCATGAGATCAGCAGTCCTAATCCAACGATGATGCGGAAGCCGCTGCGCGGCGCGAACGCTTCCAGGGCGATGTAGGCCACCAGAAACGCCGCGAACGCTATACCAACGCGTCCCATCCTTTGAAAGAAGACTCGTGCTTGGCTGGGCAGGCGGACGGGCACGGGCAGGTTACACCCTCGATTTCGCGATGGCCGGTGTTTCCCGGTCGGGTTCGAGATAATACTTCGTCAGCCCGGCTTCGAGGCACTTAAAAGCGGTGTCGACATCGTCGGCGAAGGTGAAAAGATCCAGGTCCTTCTCTGAAATCATTCCGTGTTTTAATAATGCATCAAAATTCAGAATTTCTTTCCAGAATGCAGACCCATATAGTAATACGACCATCTTTTTTAATAACTTTTGAGTCTGGACCAACGTCAGGATTTCCGTCAGCTCGTCCAGCGTGCCGAATCCACCCGGGAACACCACCAGGGCCTTCGCCAGGTACGCGAACCAGAACTTCCGCATGAAGAAGTAGTGAAATTCGAAGCACAACTCTGGAGTGATGAAGGGATTGGGCCGCTGCTCGAATGGCAGACCGATGTTCAATCCGATGGTCTTGCCGCCGGCATCCTGCGCGCCCCGATTGGCGGCTTCCATGATACCTGGCCCCCCTCCGGTGCAAACCACAAACCGCCGGCTGGAATTTTGCAGATTATTGGACCACTCGGTAACGCGCCGCGCCAGCTCCTGGGCGTCCTTGTAGTAGTGGTCATTCGGTCCACCCTCGAAGGTGCGGGCCGATCCGAAGAACACGATCGTGTCCTGGACTTTCTCCTTGCGAAAGTGCGACAGCGGATAAAGATATTCACTGATGATGCGCAGGGAGCGTGCTTCCGGTGTGTCTAGGAATTTCTCGTTCCGGTAGGCCAGCAGCGGATGCCCGGACCGATCGGGTTTGCCGTCAGTATTATCGTTCATGGATTTGAGGACCCGGCTTGCTCGATCGCGGCGAGCCGTTTCTCCAATTGTCGCATTGTCCTCAGAATTTCAGGCAGTTTGGGGAATGCCGTAATGGCTCGCAGCCATTCGCGGGCCTCAAATGCCGGCGATCCGCTCATTACTGCTCCCGCGGGGACGTCTCCGCCGATCCCGCTCTGAGCGTAGATCACGGCGTTGTCATGAATGGTCAGGTGGCCGGAAATGCCGACCTGGCCGGCAAGCAAAACGCTCTTCCCGAGCACGCTCGATCCGGCGAGTCCGGTTTGCGCGCAGATAATGTTGTCCTCGCCGACCACCGAAGCGTGACCGACTTGAACCAGACTGTCGATCTTGGCGCCGCGTCGAACGCGAGTTTCGCCAACGGTAGCGCGGTCGATGGATGTCAGCGTTTGCACCTCTACATCGTCTTCAATCACCGTGACGCCGCTCTGGACGATCTTGTAATGCGTACCGTCGGCGCGCTTGGCGAAGCCGAACCCGTCGCCGCCGATCACGACGCCGTTCTGAAGGATGACGCGATGTCCGATGCGGCAGTGCTCGCGAACCACGGCGTGAGAATGGGCGTAGAAATCGTCCCCGATCCGGGCGTTTTCGTAGATCACGGCGTGAGGGCGCAGAATGGCGTTCCGTCCGATGGTGACGTGATCGCTGACCACCGCGAAGGGCCCAATGGAGGCATTCTCGCCAATCCGGGCCGTGGACGCGACCGACGCCATCGCGTGGATCCCCGGCCGCGGCACGGGCGGCTGGTAAAAAAGCGCCAGCGCGCGCGCGAAATCGAGGTAAGGATTGGTCGAGATGAGCTGCGCCGCGGTAAGCGATTCAATCGGTTGCGACACGAGAACCGCCCCGGCGCGGGTGTGCTTTACTTTGGGAGCATATTTGGGATTGGCGAGAAAGGTGATCTCGGAAGGTCCAGCCTGCTCCATCCCGGCGACCCCGGAAATCTCCAACCCACCATCGCCACGCAGCTCGCACGCAAGGGTAGCGGCGAGATCGGAAAGCTTCATCTCTCTAGGGTAATTTAAGCCACGAATGAACACGAATGGACACGAATCAGAAACCGTAGATGACTCGCTTCCACTGAACTTTCGGATGTTGAAAATTGATGAGCAAGCCGATCCTGATGCCCGAAGCCTTGAGATAGTTAATGCATTGCGCCATGTGCTCACTCGACAGGCAGTCAGCGCATTTCAACTCAACAATCAACCGATCATCCACTAGCAGATCCGCGACGTAGTCTCCGACTGGATGGCCCTTGTATGACACGGAAAACACCGCTTGGGACCTCGCTCGAATCGAACGCACAGCGAGTTCGTTGACTAAAGCGCGCTCATAAACCTTCTCGAGGAATCCACACCCCAAGACGTTGGAGACCTCATAGGCTGCGCCAACAACATCTTCGATCAGTTCATCGAATTCGTGTTCATTCGTGTGCATTCGTGGCCCATCGAATTAGTAACGATGACCCGAGAATGCTCTCACGCCTTGAACTTATCGCGGCACGTGGCGGAGCAGAAATAGTACGTCTCGCCGCGGACTTGTTTGCTCAAAGAAGTCGCGGTCGAAATGAACGTTCCGCACACCGGGTCCTTCTTTAATTCGCCGCCGGCGGGGACAGACGGACGGCGTGGCGTGCCGCCTGAAGCCGAAGTGTGAAAGGCTTCGGCGAAACCTTTGGTGAGGATCCCGATGACCGATCGCAGCACACTGATAAATACGACCGCTACGATCAGGTACAGGATCCCGCGGAACATTTCTTTTAACTTCTGTCTTTTAACTTCTGTCTTAAAACTTCAGACTACTGAGACTTCTTTTTGGGAGTCTGCTTCTTTTCGCCGGGCTTGGAGAACTGCGTTTCGACGGTCTGACCGATGGTCGCAAGCATCGCCTTCGCCGAATCCGCAAACGGGCCGTCCGGTCTCAGTTGCAGATACTTCTGGAATTCGTCGGCCGTTCCGGGCGGCGGCGTGATTTTGCCGTCGGCGGTGGTGGTGGCTTTGCCGATCAGATAGATGCCGTACTGATAGTGCGCGTCGGCGTAGTTAGGATCGATCTCCAGAGCCTTTTTGAACGCCTCGCCGGCCGGGTCCATCTGACCTGTGTTCACCAGCACAGCGCCCATGTTGTAGTAATATTTTCCAGCCTGCGGCGGATCGAGCTGCGCGGCCTTGGTCAATTCGGCCTGCGCTTCGGCGAACTTCTTCTGCTTCGCCAGCGCCAGGGCGTAATTGTTGTGATACTCAGGCGCATCCGCCTTCAGTTCAATGGCCTTCTGATACGCGACGACTGACTTGGCGAGGGCCGCATCCTGATCGGCTCCCGTCTTGGTCGCGGCCAAAGCGACATAGGAATCCGCCAGACGTCCGAACACCACGTTCTGCGTTGGGTCGAGCGTAGTCGCCTTCTCGAAGTTCTGGACGGCGGCGTCCCATTGCTTGTTGTTTTCGGCCTCTACGCCGGCGTTGAAGGCGTCGTTGAGCTCTTTATTCTTGGCCATCTTCTCGGCCTGCTCTTTGAGCTTCTTTTCATACGCGGCCTTGTCCGCGGCCGACATGCCCTTCTCTACGTCCTTGGGCGCTCCGGCCGCTCCACCAGGAGTCGCAGCCGCGGCGCGCGCAGCCGCCTCCTTGAGGTCGAACGGAATATTGGTTGGATCGCCCAGCTTGGACCTTACGTTGTCGATCGAGTCGCGCTCCTTGCCGTCGATCTCAACGGAGATCCGGTAGGTCCCGATCGGCAAGCCCCCGTAATAATAGTGCCCTTTCTTGTCCGTGTTGACTTTGTAGGCACCCTTGATGTCCTTTCGGTCAATGTGGACGACGGCCTTGGGGACGCCCTTTCCATCTTCGCCCTTGACATCGCCTTCGAAGGCTGTCGTCTGGGCCCAGCCAACGACTGAAAACAACAGGGTTACAGGTAGTGTAATGAGTAGCTTGCGCGACCTGGTGAGCATATTGCGACGCGACCTCCCGGAATTCTTCATTCTTACAGATCTCAGGATACTACAGGCGTAGCGGCCCGTGTTAAGAAGGGTGTAAAGAACGGCGTAAAGAAGCGTGTTTAGGAAGGCAACTGGATGTGCCGGCGGGGTTGGTAAGCTGAAAGCAGGGTCAATGTTTCACCGCGAAGCGCTCCGCTCCAGTGTCGAAGCACTCCGCGCGAATAAATTCCGGGCGTTCTTGACTGCGCTCGGGCTGGTGATCGGGAATGCTTCCGTCATTCTGGTCGTGACCATATCGCTCACCAGCCGGGATTACATTCTCGACCAGATCCAGCGAATCGGCTCGAACCTCATTTACGCCCAGTATGAGGCGGGGAACAACGGATCGATTGCAGCGGCGGACGCCGATTACATCAAGGTGACCGATGTCGACGCCGTGCGCGATAAACTTGGCTCGCGCATCGTCGCGGCTACGGGCGTGATGAACAGCCTGGACCGGATGCGCGTAGACGGGCGCGAAGAGGACGTCGCGATCATCGGCACCGATCAGTTCTATCCGATGGTCCGGAACCTGGATCTGCTCGCCGGCCGGTTCTTCGATGCCGACGATGTGCAGAAACGCCAGCGGGTCGCGCTGCTGATGCAGAAACTGGCCCGAAGGCTGTACGGGTCTCAGGAAGCGGCGATCGGAAAGCGGATCAAACTGCACGGCCTGCAATTCACGGTCATCGGAACGTTTCGTGAAAAAGTTTCGAGCTTCGGGCTTTCCGAGTTGACCGGCGACAATGTGCTGATCCCCATCACCGTGTTGAAATATTTCGCGCAGATCGAGCGGATCGATCCGCTGTATATTCAAGCCCGCAACGCCGCCGACGTAGACTCGATCACCCGAACGGTGCAAGTGATTCTGGAGGGGCGGCATCGCCCGGGAGCGCGATACTCGGTGGCCAACCTGACCGAGATCCTGAACGCGGCGAAACGCATCGCGACTGTGTTGACCGCGGTGCTGGTAATCGTGTCGGCCATCGCGCTGATCATTTCCGGAATCGGAATCATGAACATCATGCTGGTGACGGTTACCGAACGGACGCGCGAAATCGGCCTGCGGATGGCGGTGGGCGCGGCGCGGCGCGATGTGCTCGAGCAGTTTCTCGCCGAAGCGGTGTTGATCAGCCTGCTGGGGGGCGTCGCGGGAATCCTGATCGGGATCGCGATTCCATTGAGCGTTCAGTTTTTCACGGACGATATTCAAATCCCGATTTCGCCGGTGTCGATTGCGGTGGCGTTCACGGTGTCTCTCGCCGTGGGATTGGTTTTTGGCCTGCTGCCTGCGAATCGGGCGGCGCGGCTGAATCCCACCGAGGCGTTACGGTACGAGTGATCTTGCCGAACTGACGAATCGGTTTCCGCGGATGAAAAATCGAAGCGGGAGATCGGGGGACTTGGTGATTCCGATCCTGCGAGAGACGGCAATGTCTACCGGTTCGGTATTTGGCGGTGCGGACACGAGTAGCGGGCCTCGCGTGACGTCGACTCCGTTTTGGCGGAGATCGATACCCAAGGCCCGGGTCAGCTTTCCAGGGCCGTTCGCGAGATCTTCGATGCGGCTTGCGGCCGGCCGGCGGCGGCGCATCAGCGGCAGGCCTTCCAGGGGCTCTACCGCGCGGATCAGAACGCATCCCGCGATGCCGTCCGGCTCGCATACCAGGTTCAGGCACTCGTACATTCCATAAATCAGGTAGACGTAGGCGTGACCCGGCGGGCCGAAGATCACTTGAGTTCGGGGCGTGGGGCCGCGCGCCGTGTGTGCCGCGCCATCGCCCACGCCGAGATATGCTTCGGTTTCGACGATTCGTCCCGAGGTTCGGCCGTGCACGATGACTGTCCCGAGCAGGGCGCGAGCGACTTCGATGGTCGGGCGCAGGTAGAACGATCTGCTCAGCGGACGTGCTGAGGGACGGGTGGACCCGCTTGCTGGCGCGCGCGGTTCGGTGCTGGAGATTGCGGCCAAAACTAGAGATTGAGCTTGCCGTTCAGAAGCATGTCTTTGAGATGAAATCGCTGATGGAGCATGGAGCCGCCCAGGTTGGTTGAAAAATCAACGTCCTTGTCGTCGGCGGTGATGGGCGGATTCTTTCGGAAGGCGAAGTATGCGTCGATCGCGCTTTCGGAGTGGACCATGACGTCGACCGGCTTCATGGCGTCGCGCCCTCTCACGCTGAGCGAAGTCTGCTGGATCAGGAATTTTCTCAGAGCCTCGGAATCACCGCGAAGGAGAATTTTCGGGATGCCGGCCACGACCACGATGTAGTTGGCGTCGACGGCCTCGGCCATCTTTTTCGCTTCGGGCGACGTTCCCGCTTCGCTTCCGTACTTGAAGCGGGTCAGAGCCTGCTTAATGGCCAGGCTACTGTGCCAGCGCACACTGACGGTTATTTTTTCAGCCGCTCCGCCATCCATCGGATCGACGGCGGTTCCGCGTCCGTTCGAAGCGCTGCGTGCGATGGGATCATCCAGTCCGCCGCCTAGAGTCGGAGGTGCGTTCGGCATGTCTTCCGGGGTTGAGTTGGGACGCTGGCGGCCGACGGAGGGAAACGGCGAAGCCGTTGACGCGAGGGTGACGGTATGGGACCAGGGCGAATCCTGCAGCATCTTTTGGACGTCGCGGTCGCTCCATTCCGTGAACGGCTTGGATCGCCAGAAGTCCGCCGCCCAGGTGAATACGGCGAAGAGAAACAGGGCTGCGGCGAGCTTTTTCATCGCGCAAGCTCAGTATAACAGTCGTGTTGGAGACGGTACACTAATAGATCCGCATGCGCCTGTTCACCGCGATCGACATGCCGCGCGACGTTCAAAGCCAACTGAGCGCTCTGGTGGATCGCCTGCGGCCCGCGGCGAAATTGAGCTGGAGCACGGTCGAGAAGCTGCATATCACGACCAAATTTATCGGCGAGTGGCCCGAGGAGCGTCTCGATGAAATGAAGCGCGCTCTGGGCAAAGTGAGCGCTGCCGGCGCCATCCGGATTGCGGTTCGAGGACTGGGCTGGTTCCCAAACTCGCGAAATCCCCGCGTATTGTGGGCGGGTGTCGAAGGCGGGGAAGACTTGAAATCGCTGGCGCGAGCGACGGAGCAGGCCGTACACGCGATCGGCGTTCCGCTGGAAGATCGCGAATACATTCCTCATTTGACGCTCGCGCGGATCCGGGAACGCGGCCGCCTCGACGATCTTGTGAAGACGGTTACATCGCTCGAGTCCACCGATTTCGGAGCGTTCGAGGCGAGAGCGTTCTATTTATATCTTTCGCGCGCGGGACAGTATTCGAAACTGGGTGAGTTTGCGATTACATGACCGGACTGCTGGCGGTAATCATCGGATACCTGATCGGCGGAATCCCGTTCGGATTCCTTCTGGTAAAGCTGAGGACCGGGAAGGACGTGCGCACGGAAGGCAGCGGGAACATCGGCGCCACGAATGTCCTGCGCACCACGGGACGCGGAATCGCGGTGCTGACACTTTTGCTGGATATTGCGAAGGGATTCGCGGCGGTATGGATCGCGGCTGAGTTGACCAACGACGATCCCAACTGGATGTCCCTGGCCGCGCTCGCCGTCATGGCGGGCCACGCGTATCCGGTGTTTCTGAAATTTAAAGGCGGCAAAGCGGTCGCGAGCTTCATCGGCGCGTTTTTGTACCTCACGCCCCTGCCGCTTCTCGCTGTGCTGGTGGTTTTTGTTATCGCCGTAGCGGCGACGCGGCATATTTCGGCGGGATCGATTCTCGCCGCAGCGACGTTCCCGTTCGGCGTGTGGATGATCCTCCATCCGCCGATTTCGGTCTTTCTCGCGTCGCTGATCGCGGGCGGATTTATCGTGTACCGGCACCGGTCCAATCTGGAGCGTCTGCGGGCGGGCAACGAGAGCGTCTTCGTGTGGAAACGAAGATGAAGCTGGCGATTCTCGGCGCGGGCAGTTGGGGGACTGCGCTGGCGATCGTGCTCGAACCGCGATTCGAGTCCATCCGCCTGTGGGTTTTCGAGCCTGACCTTGCCGCCCGGATGCGGGAAACCCGGGAGAACAATGTTTACATGGCCGGCCTGCTTTTGCCGCCTCGAATCGAGATGGCGACCGCGCTCGGCGACGCTCTTGCGGGCGCGGATATTGTGCTCGGTGTGGTCCCGTCGCATCATGCGCGACGGGTTTATACCGACGCGCTCCCGTTTCTCGATCCCGCGATGACATTTGTCAGCGCGACCAAAGGACTGGAACGCGGGACGCTGCTGCGGATGTCGCAGGTTCTCGAAAGCGTGCTGCCGTTCGCGGCGAAGATCGCAGCGCTGTCGGGGCCGACGTTCGCCCGGGAAATCGCGTCGGGCGAGCCGGCCGCGGTGGTGATCGCGTCGCAGGATGCTGAAGTCGCGGCGCGAATTCAGGCGGAATTTTCCGGGCCGACCTTTCGTTTGTATACAAATTCGGATACGATTGGGGTCGAAATCGGAGCGGCGCTGAAGAACGTCATCGCGATCGGCGCGGGCGTCTGCAAGGGGCTGGGAGTTGGTAACAACACGCTGGCCGCGCTCATCACCAGAGGGCTCGCGGAAATCACGCGACTGGCCGTGGCGATGGGCGGCCAGCCGCAGACGCTGGCTGGGCTCGCCGGTCTGGGCGATCTAGTACTAACGTGTACCGGAGATCTAAGTAGAAACAGGACCGTTGGGATCGAATTAGCGCGCGGACGCCGGTTGGATGAAATTGTTGGATCGATGAAAATGATCGCGGAAGGCATCGAAACTTGCGACGCGGCGGTCGCGCTCGGCGCAAAGTTCGGCGTCGATCTGCCGATTATTCAACAGATGCACGCTGTGCTTCACGCATCGAAGAGCCCACGGGCGGCGCTGCGGGATTTGATGGAACGGTCCCTGAAGGGGGAATGACCCTTGAACCCCCCGCAACCTTCTTCAAACAGTGGGGTTAGCAAGGATATGGAAGCCGTTGCGGCTCTGGAGCGCGACGCCGAGTTGATGCTCCGCGTCCGCGAAGGGGACGATCGAAGTTTCACGTTGTTGCTGGAGCGCCATCGTACGCCGGTGGTGCATTTCTTATTCCGGATGGTTCAAAATCGTGCGGTATCAGAGGAACTGGCACAGGAAGTTTTTTTACGAGTGTACCGGAGCCGCGCGACGTATGAGGCGACCGCTAAATTTACAACCTGGCTGTTCCGGATCGCGAGCCATCTGGCGTTGAACTGGATTCGCGATGGGAAAAAAGAAAAGGGCCAGGAGAGCCTGAGTGATGAATTGATCCACGGCGTTGAGCGGCAGGTTCCGGACCGGCAGCCGAGCGTGGAGCAGGAGATGTTGTACGAAGTAAAACTGCGGGAAGTGCGACAGGCGATCGAGATGCTGCCGGAGAAGCAGCGTGCGGCGGTAATCATGCACAAGTACGAGGAACTCGAGTACTCTCAGATCGCGCAGGCGTTGCGATGTTCGGAATCGGCAGTGAAGTCGCTGCTGTTCCGGGCCTACGAAACGTTGCGGGCACGGCTCGCGCACATGGCTTGAAGCTTATTCGAGGGATGGGAACATGTTTTGCCTTAAGAATACGAAGGAGGGTGCAGCGCTCCTTCTGGATTTTTGCGCCGGAAAGATGGAGCGCGCGCAGGCTGCCGAGATCGAGCAGCACCTCGCGAATTGTGGCGCGTGCCGCGAACTCGTAGAGAAGCAGCGCTCGGTCTGGGATGCGCTGGACCAGTGGACGCCGCCGGCAGTTTCGCCGGAATTTAACGCGCGAGTTTACGCACGGGTCGCACAGGAGTCTTCCGGATGGCGCAAGTGGCTGCCGGGCGTGTTTCAGCCCGCGGTGCCGTATTCCATCTGGAAGTCCGCGGCTCTGGTGGCGGCTTGCGCGGTCCTGGTGATTGGATTCACGGTGCGTGCGCCGCAGACGCGCGAAGCCGCGCCCGTGGTGGACTCAGAAAAAGTCGACATCGAGCAAGTGGCGAACACGCTCGAAGAGCTGGATATGTTGATTCCCGCCGCTCCGCAGCAGCCTGCCAGCGCGATGTAAACTGATGCGGATGCGTGGGCTGATTGGAGTATTCGCGCTGGTGGTGTGGGGACCAGTGTCTCTCATTCTGGCGCAGAGGCAGCCCGTGGCGGCGCAACAGCGCGGGAATCCGAACCCCAGGCCCCCCAATCCTCCTGGCAGTGCGCCCGGCGGGAGGCAGCCACTGAATCCCGCGAAGGAGCTGGAGCGCTTCCAGAAGATGTCGCCGGAACAGCGGCAGAAGGAGATGGCTAAGCTTCGTCCGGCGCAGCGCGAACGAATGGAGCGGCTGCTGGAGCGCTTCGAGAATATGCCCCCGGCGCAACAGGAGCGCGTACTAAGACGCCTGGAAGCGCTGCACAACCTTTCTCCCCAGCGTCGTCAGGCCGTGACCGAGGAACTGAGGAATCTACGCACGCTGCGGCCGGTGGAGCGAAGAGAGCGGCTGGAAAGTGATGAAATCCAGCAGAATTTTTCGCCGGAGGAGCGGAAGATTCTGGATGAGTCGGTTGGGCCGCGCCAACGGCCTTAATCTATTTGCACCCCCTTCCTGGCGGTCGCGTTTCCGTGCCAGCGTTATGCGAAGTTGGTGGGTTCTACAGCAGGTGGAAGCTGACTTCGATGGTCGCCAGGACCGGGACCGGCTTGCCGTCTTTCATCCCGGGCTTGAAGCGCCATTTGCCAACCGCTTCCATGGCTTTCGCGTCCAGACCGAGACCAAGCTGCCGCATCACCTTCATGTCCTTGGGAAGGCCGTGTTCGTCAACGACGATTTGCAGAACCACGGTACCTTGCCACTTGGCTTTGCGAGCTTCTTCGGAATACTCGGGTTCGACCTTGGATAGTACGACCGGAGCCGATACGCCGCCGCCAATGCGATAAGCGCCGCCGCCGAATCCGCCACCCGAACCAGGCCCCACTCCCGGTCCGCGGCCGGAACCGACTCCGCCGCCGCTACCCGTGCCGATGCCGCCGCCGAATCCGGTACCGTTCGAAGGAACGCCCAGATGGCTCAACGGATCGCCGTAATTGACAGCGTTGATATTCGGAATCGGCGCGTCGGCCACGATGGTCGGGATCATGGGAAGCTTGGGATTTTCAGGCGGATCGACACGCGGAGGAGTAAACTGCCGCGGAGCGATCTTGGGAAGCTTGCCTTTGCTCGCGTCTAAAGGCGATCTGGTTCCGCCGCCGCCGCCGCCGTGCATCTGATTCTGCTTGGGCGCGTCCGGCAGATACGGTTTCAAGTTCGGCGCGATCAATGTTACAGCCTGTTGCGCCAGCTTTTGAACGGGCTTAAACGATCCAATCCAGACCACCAGCACTACAACGGTGATGTGAATCGCTACGGAAGAAAGGCCAGCGGTTTTTTCGTTGCCGCCGTAAAAGCCCCAAACGTTCGGAACATCAATGGGTTTCGAGGTGAGTTCAAGAGGCGGAAGCTTGGGAGGATTGATGGCTTCCTTGATGCTGGTAATAATGCTTTTGAACCAAGGAGTTTCGATCGATTCGGGCGCCAGCAAATGCGCCAGATGAACATCGGGATCGTCTGGAGAAGTAGCGTGTACTTCTTTGACTTGCTCTTCCGAGACCTGATGGCCCCGGCCGCTGACACTTCCTAGCACGACAACGCTCCCACGCGGATATGACGAATCTCTTCGCTACGCGGTTTCAATATTTGGAATCTCCCCGCGCCAAAAGGCCTCAACGACAGTCTAACACATACTACAAAGGGCGGCTATTGGCTTTTACCGGTTTTGGAATCCAAGAAACATTGCCGTTTCGGCCCACAAAAGCTCCAACTGATCGGTAAGCTCATGTCCGGATTCGACCAGCCGCAAGGTGACGTTCGGGTGATGGCCGGCGAACTGCTCGGAGACGGTGGGCGGCACGACCTCGTCGCCAAGACCATGGAGTACTAAGGCCGGCTGGTGGAAGTCCGGTTCATCTTCGAATTGGAGGGCATCCCGGACGAACTGGTAGCCCAGGGGCCGATTCTGCTTATAGGCGTAGTGGTAGAAGTCGCGGGCGCCGGTTTTTTCCCAGTCGTCGAGTTCAGCGCTCGAATAACGGGCCCGCCAGCGCGAAGGGAATTGAAACGCGGGGGCCAGAAGCACCAGACGATCGACATTTGTATGCCGCGCGGCGTAAAGAGCGGCGAGATAGCCGCCCAAGCTCGATCCCATCAGGATCACCGGATCGCCGTGGACGGCGCGCTCGACCACGCCGAGCTGGCGGCTCACCGTCATCGCTTGGAAATTGCCTTCGTCGAGTTCAGGAATATCGAACGGGAAGCCCGCGAACTTGTTCTTGAAGAATTGGGACTTCGTCGAAAGCGGGCTGGAGGCGAAGCCGTGCAGGTATACGATCCGGTTCACTTGACCTCGAACTTAAGTTCGCTCGATGCGCCAAATCTCTGAAAATCGACGTAGGTGAAGTGATTCTCGGCGACGACTTTTCCGGCGCGCAGCTCGCGGTGCTCGGTGGAGACGGGCAGCAGCGCCCCGTATTTGCTCATCGCATAGGTGACCGCGGCTTCCTCTCGCAGAGAATTCGGTGCATCGCCCTGCTGGGCGTTGAGAGTGATCTGGAGGGGAACGAAATCCTCGGCTCGCACGCGGATTTCGCCTTCAATTCGAAGGTGCCGCATCAGGTCATGCTTGTTTTCCTCAAACAACGTAAGCGCTTCGGGCCCGTCGAGTTGTTTGTAGCCGAACACCAGCGCGCGATCGTAGCCGATCATCTTATCGCCCTTGGAAGTGAATTCGTAGCGTTCCATATCGCGCCGGCTGAAGAGAAGAAGCAACTGGCCGAAATCGGTTGCGGCGCCGACCAGCCCGTACTTTTCGAGCTCTTTCAGCATGGCTTTCTTGCGGACATCGTCGCTGGCGGTAATCGCCTTGGCGAGCGCGGCTTGGGCCTTCTTGGTGTCTTCGATCTTCTTACCGTCGACGGCCGTCACCTGGCGCAGTTCGTGGATCGCCCCGGATTCGCCGGAGAAAGTCGCGAATCCGTATTCGGAGGTGATATTGCGTTCCGTCCATTTAGCGGGCGGCGGCTGCGTTGCGGCGGCGCCCACGCGCGGATGAAAGCGCGATTTGGGCTTCATCGCGGCCTGATGCAATTTTTCGGTGCCGAGAACCTGGGGCGCGAGCTTGGCGAAGGCATCGGCCTCCTCGGAAACCCGTTCGGTCATTTTCTGGGTAAGTTCGTCGGCGTTAACGAATGAGGCCAACAAGAGGCCGGAGAGAAGCGGAAGGCGCGGCCACATGCTTCGAGCTTACCGGATTCCAAGCTTTGCTATTTAAAGCGCTGCTTCTGTTAGCATGAGATTTACCCCCTCGATTATGATTCGTTCATTCCGCGGAATCGCGCCCCGGATCGCCGTATCCGCATATATCGACCCGAGCGCGCAAATCATCGGTGAAGTTACCGTCGGCGAGCGGTCGAGCGTCTGGCCCAACGCTTCGCTGCGCGGCGATACCGGACCCATTGTTGTCGGCTCGGAAACGAGCATTCAGGACAATTGCGTCTTGCATTTGGACGAAGGGTTTCCTCTGACCGTCGGCGATCGGGTCACGGTGGGACATTCGGTGACGCTGCACGGATGCACCGTCGAAGACGATACCCTGATCGGCATCGGCGCGACGATTCTCAACGGCGCGCGCATCGGAAAGGGCTCGGTGGTCGCGGCCGGGTCGCTGATACCGGAAGGTATGGATGTGCCGCCCGGGACGCTGGTCATGGGCGTTCCGGCGAAGCCGCGCCGTCCGGTGACGGCGGAAGAGCACGCGCGTTTTGAGGAAGGCGTGCAGCACTATGTTGAAAAAGCTCGCGCGTACAAGGCGGAAGGGTGAGGAGTGACGCGTGATTCGCGCCGTAAAAGGAACGCGTGACCTGCTGCCGCCCGCAACTTCCGTCTGGAATCACGTGGAAGCCGCGGCGCGCGAGGTTTTCCGCACCTACAACTATCAGGAAATCCGGACGCCGCTTTTAGAAGAGACGGCGTTGTTCGTGCGCGGCGTCGGCGAAGATACCGACGTCGTTTCGAAAGAGATGTACACCTTCGAGGATCGCGACGGAAGCTCGCTCACGCTTCGACCGGAGGCGACGGCATCCGTGATGCGGGCGTTCATTGAACACCGCCTCGATCAGATTCCGGGCGTTAAAAAGTATTACTACATCGGCCCCATGTTCCGGCGCGAACGCCCGCAGAAGGGGCGGTTCCGCCAGTTTTTCCAGATTGGGGCGGAAGCGATCGGGTCGGAATCGCCCATTGTGGACGCGGAGGTGATCGAACTGGTGATCGATGTTCTGCGCCACGCCGGGATTGACGGGTTCACGCTATTGCTCAATTCGATCGGGGATGGGAATTGCAGGCCGGGCTACCTGGCTTTGTTGAAGGAAAAATTGCGCGACGTAGCGCCGAAGATGTGCTCGGATTGCCAGCGGCGGGCGGCGACGAATCCGCTGCGGGTGCTGGATTGTAAGGTTCCCGAGGACCAGCCAATCATTGAAACGCTGCCCACGATCACAGATCACTTGTGCGATCCGTGCCAAACGCACTTTCGATCGGTGCGGGCGCACCTCGATGCGCGCGGGATCGTGTATGAGCTGAGGCCGCGGATGGTCCGTGGGCTCGATTACTATATGCGGACAACGTTCGAGATCACGCACGGGGCGTTGGGCGCGCAGAATTCGGTGCTCGGTGGCGGACGCTATGACGGACTCGCGGAATCGCTAGGTTCGCGCGTCCCCGCGCCGGGGATCGGATTTTCGATTGGAGAAGATCGACTGGTGATGAGCGTGGAGGACGCCCATCCGGACGCGTACAAGCCGGTGGTGGATGTATTCCTCGCGCCGCTGGGCGATGCCGCGGATCTGCACGCCGGGACGCTGGCGGCTGAGTTGCGCGCGGCGGGAATCGCGGTGGAGCGTTCGGCAGACCGGAAGCTGAAGCGGGCGCTTGAAGTCGCGAACAAGATGGGCGCGCGCTATGCGCTGATTCTGGGAGACGACGAGATCGCCTCCGGTACTTATTTATTGAAGGAGATGACATCGGGTGCGCAGGTTTCGCTCAAGCGGGAAGAACTGGCTGCGCGTATTCGACAATAGAGTATGGAAAACGTTGCTCTGGACTTCCTCGGCGAGCTGAAGCGCACCCACACGTGTGGCGAATTGCGCGCGGGCGACGCCGGTAAACAGGCGATTCTAATGGGTTGGGTGCATCGCCGCCGCGATCTGGGCGGAGTGCTGTTCATCCACCTGCGGGATCGCGACGGAGTGACGCAGCTCGTGTTCCATGGCGATACGGAAGCTCACAAGAAGGTGGAATCGCTGGCGGCGGAGTATGTAATCGCGGTGGAGGGGAAAGTCGCGCTGCGATCGCCGGAGACGGTGAATCCGGCGATTCCCACGGGCGAAGTGGAACTGGTCGCTGAGAAATTGTGGATTCTGAATGAATCGCGCACGCCGCCGTTTCCGATGGAGGAGACCGTCGACGTCAAGGAAGAGTCGCGGCTGAAATATCGCTACGTGGACTTGCGCCGTCCGCGTATGCAGCACAATATCATTCTGCGCTCCAAGGTTGCGTTTGCCGTGCGCGAGACGCTGGCAGGCCTCGGATTTCTGGAGATCGAAACGCCGTTCATGACGCGATCCACGCCGGAGGGCGCTCGCGATTATCTGGTCCCGGCGCGCGTGTATCCTGGGACGTTCTACGCTCTACCGCAATCGCCGCAGATTTTTAAGCAGCTCTTGATGGTGAGCGGATTCGACAAATACTTCCAGATCGTCCGTTGTTTCCGCGACGAAGATTTCCGCGCCGATAGACAAGCCGAGTTCACGCAGATCGACTTGGAGATGTCGTTTCCACAGCAGGAGACCATCTTTGCCGTGATCGAACCGCTGATGAAGGCGGCGTGGAAGGTTGCGGGATATGACATCCAGCTTCCCTTTCCGCGGCTGACTTACGCTCAGGCAATGCGATCGTATGGAATCGATAAACCCGACATGCGGATTCCTCCTTTTTACTGCATCGAGGATTTGATTCCGGATCTGACAGCGCACGGTCTTCCGCTGGTGGCGATCCGGATTCCCAAGGTCGGGACGGTAAGCCGCAGTGAAAGAGATGCCTTGAAGGAAGCCGGCAAGGAGCGCGGGCTGCGCGTGTTCGACGATCCCAAGCGCTTGGACCGCGATTACCCGGAGGCGATGGCCCAGGTCCGGTCACGGATCGGGGCTCAGGAAGACGATCTGCTGTTGGTCGCCGGATGGGCGGGCGAGCCGAAAGGGCATCGGCCGGAGGAAACCGTGCTGATGGCCTGCGGGCAACTTCGTCTGCACGCCGCACAGAAGTACGCGGACCGGCACAAGCTGCTGGACTTGCAGAATTTCCAATTTTTGTGGGTGACGGATTTTCCGATGTTCGAGTGGGACGAAGAAGACCAGCGCTGGAATGCGGCGCATCACCCGTTCACGTCGGTACACGACGAAGACATCGAAAAACTGACCAGTGATCCGGCGCGGTGCCGGGCAAAATCCTACGATCTGGTTCTAAACGGCACGGAGCTTGGTTCGGGCTCGATCCGTATCCATCGCCGCGATCTCCAGACCAAAGTTTTCGCCGCGCTCGGGTTTTCCGAGGATGAAGCCAAGCGGCGGTTTGGTTTTTTGCTCGAGGCGCTCGAGTACGGGGCTCCGCCGCATGGCGGGATAGCGCTGGGGCTTGACCGCCTGGTGATGATTCTCGCGGGAGAAACGTCGATTCGCGAGGTGATCCCGTTCCCGAAAACGGCGAAGGGCGCGGATCTGATGTGCGACGCGCCGTCAGAAGTGCCGGAGCGGTCGCTGCGGGAGCTCGGAATTACGATCAAGAAGTAAAGCCACGAATGAACACGAATTCACACGAATAAAACATCTGGGTTTATTCGTGTGAATTCGTGGCCACATCAAGCCTTCACCGGCTTATCGGAAACCTTCCACTTCTTTTCGTCGAAGTATAAAACCTTGCCCTGGCGATACGACTCCACCGCCATTGAGATCACCACCTGCGCGCAGGCGCCGGTTTCCACATCCAGCCGGGGCCTCTTGCGCGTGCGGATGCATTCGATGAAGTTGTTGATGTGCGCGGTCATCGCGTCGTATTGGTCGACGACGATCTTCTGCTCTTCCATCCCGAATTTGTAATCGGGAATCGTCAGCTTCTTCACGCGATCGCTTCCTTCTCGGACGTAGCGGACTTCGGGGCGCAGCGTGATGTTGTCGGTCTTGCCTTCGAACATTCCGTGGTCCACCATGATGATCGTCCCCGAGTGCCCGCGAATCAGGCCCGGGATGTGCTGCGAGTTCGCCATCGACGAGCTCAGCACCAGGGAGTGGCCCTCCGGATATTCGGCCATCAGATGGAACGTGTCCGGAACCTCGCGCTTCATTTCGAACGCCGGGCCGCCGTAAATTCCGCCGGAGGCCATCACCTTGTGCGGGAATTGCGGCTTGTCCCAGCAGATATTCAGCGGCGCGACTACATGATAGAAAAGGTCGGTTGCGATGCCGCCTGAGTAGTCCCAGTATTTGCGAAAGCGGAAGAAGCGGTCCGCATCCCAGGGATGTTTGGGCGCCGAGCCCAGCCACATTTTCCAGTCGACGTAGTTTTCGCCGGAGGCGTCCGGGCCGGCGGCTTCATCGATTTTGTAATTCCACTCGCCGTCTAGCGAATTTCGATGATACGATCCCTGGCTCATGATCATCTTGCCGATCATCCCATCGGCGATGGCCTTCTTCGCTTTCCACCATTGATCGGCTGACGTAGTCTGCGAGCCGACCTGAAGCACGCGGCCAGTCTCCTTCACCGTGGCGACAAGCTGGCGGGCTTCATCGATGGTGTGGCACATCGGTTTTTCGAGATACACGTCCTTGCCATGATCCATGGCTTCGAGAGCGATGCGCGTGTGCCAGTGATCGGGCGTGGCGACGATTACGGCGTCGATATCTTTACGGGTGATGATTTCCCGGTAGTCGAGATAACCGTCTGGAATCTTCAGGTGTTCCTTGGCGGCGTTGATGCGTTTCTGATAGCAATCGGCCACGGCGACCACCTGGCAGGAATTGTTATCCAAGCCCACCTTGGCGAAGTTCGCGGCATCGCTCGACCCGCGCCCGCCGACTCCGATCACGCCGATGTTGACACGATCGTTCGAGCCGACCACGCGTCCACCGCTGGATTTTCCGGAAGACTTGGCGAGCGCCGAACCCGCCGTGGTTAACGCTGCGCCGAGGGCGCTGGCGTGACGCAGGAAATCTCTACGATCGAAAGGTTGAGACGACATGGCTGATCCTCTCTCGGTTCTGAAGATTCGATTCAGTTTACTTTAAAATAACGCTACTCGGACCGGAGGGCGATCGCTGGATCGATGCGTGTGGCTTTGCGCGCGGGGAAATAGCAGGCTGCGAGCGCGACCGTCGCCAACAACAGTGCCGCTCCCAGGAAGGCAATCGGATCAATCGCGCCGGAATCCACTAAAATGCTCTTGAATCCGTACGCGACAAAGGTGGCGGCGGCGCCTCCAACCACGATGCCGATTGCGGTCGGCCGCATGCTCTGGATAAGGATGTCACTGAGAACGTGGAAACGTGTCGCACCCAGCGCCATCTTGATTCCGATTTCATTTCTACGCTGCTCGACCGCATAGACGCTGACCCCGTAAATTCCAATCGCAGCCAGAATCAGGGCGACCAGCGCAAATGAGGTCATCAAGCCGGTTTGGAAGCGTGGCTGCGTCAGCTGGCCATCCATCAATTGCGCAAGGGTTCCCACCTGCTCTACCGGCTGTTCGCTGTCGATCGCCGAAAATTCCTGCCGCACGGCGGAAGCGAACAATCGCGGGTCGCCATCGGTTCTCACGGCGAACCAAACCGTTCTTCCGTAGGGATTCTGAGTGATGGGGGCGTAAATCGTGGGAGCCGCCTCGCGAGCCAGATCCGTCAGCTTCACTTCGCGCATGACCCCCACGATTTCCGCTCGAACTCGCTCCACGCCCTGGGATCGAAGCGGACGGCTGATCCACAAGTGTTTTCCCAGGGGATCCTGATTCGGGAAGTAGCGCGCTGCCAGGGTCGCGCTGATGTTTACCACGACGGGCGCATGTTCGTTGTCCAGGTCCGTAAACACCCTTCCGCGTTCCAGGCGGATCGCGAGCGTGCGAAAGTAGTCGACGCTAACCGCGGAGTAGAGCGCGCTGGGAATCTCGCCATCCTGCTTTGGCGGCATGCCCTCCAATTCGAAACTGGTGGTTTGAGCGGTGTTGGGGAAGGGAAGACCGCTCCCCATTCCCGAAGCTACGCTTTTTACGCCTGGGATGGACGACAGCCGTTCTACAGCGCGCTGGCAAAATGCCAAGGCCCGAATTGGATCGTATTTTGCTCCCGGCAAAACCAGCCGCAGCGTAAGGACGTTCCTCGGATCAAAACCCGGATCGATGCGCGTGAGACCGCGCAGGCTGTCGACCATCAGCCAGGTGCTGACGATCAGCATCAACGCCGCAGCGACTTCCGCCGCCACCATGGTTTGGCGGAACCTGCTCCGCGCCTTCCCCCCCGTCGAGCCGCGCGTCGAGTCCTTTAGAATCGACTGAACATCGCTGCGCGATGCGGTGATCGCTGGCATCAGTCCGAAGAGGACGCATGCCACGAGTGAGACTGCCGCAGTGAAGCAGATCACATAAGCGTTCATCTCGATCGGGCCGCCAGGGATCGCGTTCGGCGGAACGATTTTCGGCGCGAGCCGAATCAACCCCCACGCAATTGCAAGACCTAACGCGCCGCCGCTCAGGGCGAGCAGCGTACTTTCGGTAAGCAACTGGCCCAGGACGCGTCCGCGCGAGGCGCCCAATGACAGGCGCACCGCGATCTCTTTTTCCCGCGCCGCGGAACGGGCGAGCAACAGGCTCGCCACATTCGTACACACAATCAGTAAAACGATCCCGACGGCCCAGCACAGCAACAGAAAGCGAGAACGAAAGGTCCCGTTGAGCAGCCAGTCCTGAAGGTCGTCGACCCGCGCCGTCCAGCCTTTGTCGCTCTTGGGATATGCCTGGCTTAGGGAGTTTGCGATCACAACCATTTCCGCGGTTGCGTTGTTTCGCGGCGAATTCCCGCGCCCGACTACCACCAGATTTCGATAGTCGCGCTCGTGCACATTGAAGGTTACCGGGACCCAGATGTCGTGGGCTCTCCACCAGAATTGAAAGCCGGGAGGCGCGACCCCAATCACATTGTAGGAAACCGCGTCCACTTGGATCGCTCGGCCCAGAACGTTCGGATCCGCGCCTAGATCTTCCTGCCAAAAGCGAAAGCTTATGACGGCGGAATGCGCCGCGTTTGACGGATTGTCCAGGCCGTCTTCATCGGGCAGGAAAGTGCGGCCCAGCACTGGCCTCACCTGCAGGGCGCGGAAAAAATTCGCGGTTACCTTAGCGCCGCCGATCTGGCGAGGCCGTTCTCCTCCGAGGACGACGAAAGAAGTCGGCATCCACGCCGCAAGATCGGAAAAAGATCTGGACCGCGCGCGCCAATCCATGAAGTCCGCCGGAGAAACATCGTGGGCAGTCCCTTCTGCGTCTATGCTCCACACAAGCGATAACGCCTGCGGATCGGGATAGCGGATCGCGTGAATCAGCAGCGCGTCGGCAATGCAGAACATTGTCGAATTGAGGCCGATTCCAAGGGCCAGAATGAGAACAATCGATACCGTGATCGCCGGCGACCGCAACAGAATACGCACTCCAAAGCGGAGATTGCGTAGAATCGATTCCATTTAAGATTCTGCCTCAGTCCCTGTCGCAGCGTTAGCCGTGAAGAACACTGGATCCGTCGCGTTTTTCCATGCCGTCGATCGAAGGCGCCTTAGCCGGCCGGCGGACAGGCTTAAATGCCACGCACCATATCAACCAACCGATCAGTTGCGTGATGTTCAGCAATAGATAGCCGGCCGCGCCGCCGCTGGCTCCGGAAATCAGGTGACGCACCCCTAAAGACAGCGCTGATCCGGTAACGACGACACCTAGACCTGCGCTGACCATTAGAAACTGCGGATCGCGATTTCTAGATGCAATCAGGGCCGTCCACAGCATCAAATTCATAATTGCCGCGCCGAAATTGAGAAGTTCGCTGGTGCTATTGAACCAAGCCGCCGCGGGCCAAGGATTGAACCGGGGATGAAACAGCACAAACGGAAGCACCATCATGATCAGAACCAGGATAGTCAGAGTCCGCGCCGAAACCTGCTTCTTCCCCGTTGATATCCGGTAGATAAGCACGATGACCAGGACGAATCGAAACAGATCCACCAACACGTCGTTGGCCCAGTAGAGCCGCGCATACCAAATCTGTGCGAGGGTTCGGGCCGACTTCGCTACTTGAGCAGTTCCGTGATATTTCAGGTCCGCTACGGTGAAAGCTACTGTGGCGATGAGCTCCCAGGCCGCGTAGGCAAAGACCACCCAATAGTAGCGGAATGGACCAAGCACCAAAAAGACAAGGACGACAAACAGAGCGATTGCGATACCCGCACTCAAAAACGGTGCGAGAACATCGTATACCCTGCTCATCGTCCTGCGCCTTCGTAACGGAATCTATCAGATAACGGTGCGCAGTCCTCTACGTGACGCGCAAAATGAACTGCTGGAAAAGCGACGCGCTTAGGCGCCGGAGGTGCGGGTGGATAGCAACTACGCCGCGAACGAATCCGTGTCAGCTCCGGCACCAGGTCCGGAAACCATCGCGAACGAGTCCGTGTCAGCTCCGGCGCCAGGTCCGGAAACCATCGCGAACGAATCCGTGTCAGCTCCAGCGCCAGGTCCGGAAACCGCCGCGAACGAATCCGTGTCAGCCCCGGCACCAGGTCCGGAGAGTGCGACAAAGTTAAGTTGAACCGTCCCAAGCGCAAGTAGAATTATCGCGCAGATCGCCGCGACAATCGAAAAACTTTCAGACTTTCTCATCTCATTCCATCCATTCTAGAGGCGTGCATTGACTCCTATAGTACTTCCTTCTTAGAAGGTGCTAAGGTCAACGCCTTAATGGTACCTGAGGTGAAATACGTGATGTAACTAGGATTAATCTTAGTTTGAGGGCGCTTCTAATAGTGGCGAACGCCGGTTGGCGGGAGGGATTCTACGGGTGCGCTTAGAGTTGCTAGGTCCGCCGGAACAGACGGATCATTTCCAAACAGGATATGTATATGTTTACTAAGCCCAATCCTGTCAACGCGCCGCGGAAATATGGGTCTCCCCAGACATTGCGAAGGGCGGGGATCAGCTTTTGGATATAGTTGATGCTCCACGCGTCATCCATCCATGGAAAGACAACTAGAAAGAGCCCAATCTCGAAGGTGAAAATCGCCAGGCAGATTCCCAACAGCCGGCTTTGCCACGTGTGAACGCGACGGGCCGGAGCCAGAGCGGGCGCGATGCCCTCCTCCGGCGAACTGGGCGCGTTATCCGGAATCAGAGACATGCGAATAATTCGCGTTGGTCGGGAAACGGGCGCGCCGTGGGATAACCGGTCCACGCTGGATAATACCGGCTGGCGCTGCGGACCGGTTCGAAACTGAACCGGTGAAGCGTGGTGGGGCCTTCGCGCTCGAGGGCGGCGATGTGATCCGGAGTCGAGTAGCCTTTGTTCTGAGCCAGGCCGTATTCGGGAAAAACGTTGTCCCAGGCGCGGAGAGCGGCGTCGCGATGGACCTTCGCCAGGATGGACGCGGCGGCAATCGAAAAACACAGGG
Source organism: Bryobacteraceae bacterium (assembly GCA_035308605.1). Taxonomy (GTDB): domain Bacteria; phylum Acidobacteriota; class Terriglobia; order Bryobacterales; family Bryobacteraceae; genus Palsa-187. The sequence continues at coordinate 9,624 of DATGGL010000284.1, read as the reverse complement.
CGTCGCCATGAATTAAGGACTTCTGTGCAACCGGGATGTCGGCCAGCTTCACTGCGTCGAGCAGCAGGTAATCGAACCTTTCCGGTAAGCGAGTCTCCAATTGAGACAGGGCCCGCCGCATGGACAAAAGAGACGCCTGATAGATATTGATGTGATCGATTTCGAAGGCATCCGCGGCTCCTACGGCCCAGGCGACGGCGCGTTCGCGGATCCGTTCTGCAAGCACCTCGCGCCGTTCAGGTTCGAGCGCCTTGCTGTCGTCGAGGCCCCGGATGGGCCGCTCCGGGTCGAGCACCACGGCGGCCGCGAACACGGGTCCGAACAGAGCGCCGCGGCCGGCTTCATCGAGACCCGCGATAACCCGGAAACCCGCCTTTCGTGCTGCGCGCTCGTAGCGGCTGCTCGGCATCGAAGACCAGCGACTATTCGCGCTCTTTCAGCCGGGCGGCCTTGCCTTTCAACGCGCGCAGGTAGTACAGCTTGGCGCGCCGGACGCGTCCGGTGCGAACTACGTCGATGTGATCGACCACCGGCGCGTGAATCGGGAAGATTCGCTCGACGCCCTGGCCGAAGCTGACTTTGCGGACGGTAATCGTCTCGCCCATGCCGCTGTTGTGCTTGGCGATTACGGTGCCCTCGAATGCCTGCAGGCGTTCCTTGTCGCCTTCCTTGATCTTTACGTGGACCCGGATGGTATCGCCGGGGCGGAACTCGGGGTGAGCGGCGGTCCGCTTATTCTTGTTCAGAACTTTCGTCAGCACTGCGTTTTGCATAAGAACTCCCTTTCAACAAATCTGGGCGGAGGCGCAGGGTTTTGTCCCTGGCGGCGTCGCTACGCCACTTCCGAATCTCCTCATGGTTTCCCCCGAGGAGCACTTCGGGCGCCTTCCAGCCACGAAACTCAGCCGGCCGCGTGTACTGCGGACAATCGAGCATTCCATTTTCGCCAAACGATTCGGCGATGGCCGATTGCTCATTCCCGAGCACGCCTTCCTGCAACCGCGCGACCGCGTCAATCACGACCGCGGCGGCCAATTCGCCACCGCTCAACACGTAGTTGCCGATCGAAATCTCATAATCGGCCAGATGCTCGGCCACGCGCTCATCTACACCTTCGTATCGGCCGCATATCAGCAGCAACTCATCCAGCGCGGAAAACTCTCGCGCCATCGACTGATCGAACCGGCGGCCTTGCGCGGAGAGCAGAACGACTTTCTGCTTCGATCCATGCTCGGGCATCGCTTTTGGTCCGCGTCCGGGCCAGATCGAGTCCACAGCCTCAAAGATCGGTCCGGCCTTCAGCAGCATGCCTTCACCGCCGCCGAAGGGCCGGTCATCCACGGTCCGGTGCCGGTCATGCGTCCAATCCCTGAGGTCGTGAACGATGATCTCGATAAGTCCGGCCGTTCGGGCCCGCTGGATGACCCCGTGCTCAAAAGGTCCCCGGAAAAACTCGGGGAAGATCGTGAGCACGTTGAATTTCACACTTAAAAGTTCCTAAAGCTCAATACTGACAAGGATCATAAATCCAACAAACCATCTGGCAACTCGACGCGGATCATCTTCGCTGCCACATCGATCTCTTTACAAATCGAATGGGCGAAGGGAACCAGAATCTCCCGGCCGTCCATCGCCTCAATCTTCAACAGCGGTGGACCGCCGTATTCCTCCACACTTTTCACAACACCGATTGGCCGATCTGCCAAAACGCGGCAACCGATCAGATCGGCATGCGAATACTCGCCCGCCTCCGGCTGCGCCCGCTCGGAATCGGAGACGAGAATATCCGCTCCGCCCCAGGCTTCGGCGTCCGAGATCGAATCGATGCCGGTGAACTTAAAAACCGGCCGGCCGTCGTGATTCCACACGTACTCAATTTCAGAAGGCCGCTGCCGCCCCTCTGATTCGAGCACGACTTCCTTTAGTTTCTCTACGCGCCCGGGTTGCGAACTGTAAATCTCACCGACCAGCTCGCCGCGATTTCCGCGGGCGCGAATTAACCTCCCTACAACTACCAGAGCGGTTACTCCAGAATTTCCAGAGTAAACCGGCGATTGAGTTTCATCCCCGCGGCGCCTAACAGGGTGCGGATGGATCTTGCTGTCCGTCCCTGCTTTCCGATGACCTTACCTAAATCGCTGGGCGCGACGCGCAGTTCGAGCACCGTAACCTGTTCGCCCTGTACTTCGCGAACCGTCACCTCGTCCGGAATATCCACAAGCGCCTTAGCGATTTCCGTCACCAAATCTTTCACCCGTTTTTCACCCTCCTGTTGCGTCGATTGTAGCAGGTAGCAAGCCGACGCCGTTTGAATCAGTTAGGCGGCAGGCGCGGGATTCGATTTCAACAGACGGGCTACCGTGTCCGATGGACGGGCGCCGTTTTTCATCCAGTGAGAGATGCGATCGTGTTTCAGAATCACCGCGGCAGGCTTCGCCACCGGATGATATGTGCCAACCACTTCGACAGACCGGCTGTCGCGCGCGCGTTCCTTTTCGATCACCACCACGCGGTAGCTCGGCTTCTTTTTGGCGCCGAATCGCGCTAAACGTATCATCAACATGTCATCCAACTCCTGTTTTCCTATTGTGAACCAAATGCCTATTGAGGACCAAAACCCATGGGCAGCTTGAGTTTGCCGAGCCGTTTGCCCAAAAACCCTCCGCCGCCGGTGAAACTCTTCATCATTTTACGAGCCTGCGAATACTGTTTCAGCAGGTTGTTGACTTCCTGGACCGACGTCCCGCTGCCCTTGGCGATCCTTCGCCGGCGCGCCCCGTTAATAATCATATGATTGGCCCGTTCGCGGGCGGTCATTGAGTCGATGATGGCGACCAGGCGCGTGATCTCCTTCTCATCGACCTTCATATTCTTGAGATCCTTCATCGGCCCAATTTGCGGCATCATGCCGAGTAGCGATTCGAGCGGACCCAGCTTGCGCAATTGCCCGATCTGATCGCGGAAATCGGCCAGCGTGAAATCGTCGTCGAGCAGCTTGCGCTGCATCGCTTCGGCCTGCTTCTGATCGATGGTCTCTTCGACTTTTTCGATCAGGCTGAGAACGTCGCCCATGCCGAGGATGCGCTGGGCGACACGATCGGGATGAAAGGGTTCCAGCGCGTCGGACTTTTCGCCGACGCCAACGAACTTTAATGGCTGTCCGGTGACCGAGCGAATAGAAAGCGCCGCGCCGCCGCGGGCGTCGCCGTCCATTTTCGTAAGAATCGTGCCGGTGATGCCGAGACGCTTGTTGAATTCGTCGGCGGATTTTACCGCGTCCTGACCGGTCATCGCGTCGGCGACAAAGAGAATTTCGGTCGGCGATAAGAGATCCCTCAGCTCCGTAAGCTCGGTCATCAAATCGTCGTCGATGTGCAGGCGGCCGGCGGTGTCGACCAGGAGAACATCGCGGCCCGTTTGCGTGGCTTCCTTGCGGGCGGATCGCGACAATTCGACCGGCTTGGTCTCCTCGGGCGTGCCCTCGTAGATGGGAAGCTTGAGGTCGCGCGCGAGCACGGATAGCTGCTTGCGCGCCGCGGGACGATAGACGTCGACTGACACCATGATCGGCGAATGGCCGTTCTTTGAAAGCCAGCGCGCGAGCTTCGCGGTTGACGTGGTTTTACCGGAGCCTTGCAGTCCGACGATCATCATCACGCTTGGCGGCTCGTTCGAAGTGCGGAGCTTGGCTTGATGCGTGCCCAGCATCTTGACCATCTCATCGCGGACGATTTTGACGACTTGCTGGGTCGGGGAAAGTGCGGTGAGCACTTCCTCACCCATGGCTTTCTCTTTTACGGCTTCGATGAACTGCTTCGTGACGCGGAAATGCACGTCGGCTTCGAGCAGCGCCACGCGGATTTCGCGCAGTGCGGCCTCCATGTTTTCCGCCGTGAGTTTCCCTTCGCCGCGCAGGTTTTTGAAGACCCGTTGCAGCTTATCGCTAAGATTCTCAAACATGATTTGCCCGATGGGCAGAAGCCTACGGTGGGCAGGTTACCCGACAATTGTAGCAGTAATTGATACGATCTAGTTGTGGCGTTGAAGATCGAAAGCCCGGAAGCGGATCGGCTGGCTCGCGAACTAGCAGCCAAGACAGGTGAGACTGTCGACGAAGCGGTGATCACCGCATTGCGGGAGAGGCTGGCTCAAAAGGACCGTGACGATCGGGTGGGCCGGGTTATCAAGAACGCGCAGGAAGCCATTGCCAAACTGCCGGTTCTGGACGATCGTTCCGCAGACGAAATCCTCGGCTACGACGAATGGGGCTTGCCGCACTGAGTGGTCATCGATACCTCGGCGATCCTCGCGATTCTGTTCGACGAGCCTGAGGCCGAAGCGTTCAGCATTGCTGTTCAACAAGAATCGGTCCGACTGGTTTCCGCGGCCACTGTTCTCGAATCGGCATTGGTGTTGCAAAAAAGATCAGGAGACAAGGCACCCCAGGTTTTGGATAGGGTGATTCGGGAGTTACCCGTTGAGATCCGCGGGGTCGATCTGGAGCAACTGAAATGGGCGCGATACGCGCTTGAAACGTACGGGCGCGGGAGGCATCCCGCCCGCCTCAATTTTGGAGATTGCTTCTCCTATGCACTGGCGAAGGCCACGGGCGAACCCTTGCTATTCAAAGGTAATGACTTCTCCCGCACCGATTTGACCGCGGTTATACTGTAGACCATGATTTGGGCACGGCTGTTAATTCTTGCTGCTCCGTTTGCGGCGGGGCAGTCTCTCGATTTCGAGATTTACAAGTCCCGAGTCGAGCCGATTTTTCTCAAAAAACGACCCGGTCATGCACGCTGCGTCGCGTGCCACGTGGATGCCACGACGGCGTTCCGGCTCCAGCCCCTGCCGGAAGGCGCCAAGGTTTGGACCGCGGAGCAATCGCGTAAGAACTTCGAGGTCGCTTCGAGGCTGGTTAACCCGCGCGATCCATCGTCGAGCCGGCTGTTGATGCATCCGCTGGCGCCGGATGCAGGTGGCGATAAGTTTCATGGAGGCGGGAGGCAATTTGCCTCCAAGAACGACCCCGAATACAAGGCGCTGATGGATTGGGTCCGCGGCGGATCGAAATCGAACTGAGAGACCGCTCAGGGGCGATTCAAATATTTCTGGTACAGGCGCGTCTGCTTGTTCGTCAGGTCGATTTCTTTGCCCTTGATGAACAAATATTTGATCTGCGTGGGTGTTTCAAGCGGATCGCCGTCCGTGACCATCAGATCGGCCCATTTTCCTTTTTCGATGGAACCGATCTTGTCGGACGCGCCCCAGATCTGCGCCGGATTTATAGTGATCGCTTTCAAGGCCTCGTCTTGTGGCAGTCCGTAGGCAGCAGCGCGCGCTGCATTGTAAGGAAGATTGCGAACGAATTCGTTGCTGCCCGTGCCGAAGGCGAACTTCACGCCCGCTTTAAAAACCTCCGAGGGTAAAGATTCGGCTTCGTCGTACGGCGCGTCCTCGTTTTCGGGAAGCTCCTCGGTCCGGCCGAGGATCACCGGGATATTCTTCGCCTTTAAGTCCGCCGCGACGTTCTTTAGTCCACGCGGCTGCATGATGACGACTTTGATGTGCTGTTTGTCGGCAAACGCGATGGCGTCGCGAATGGTTCGCTCGCGGACCGCGGCCACGGCGGCGGGGATCTTTCCTTCGAGAACCGGAATCATGGCTTCCATCTTGAGATCGCGCTTGAAGCCGGGAGCGTTGTTGCCGCGCTCCTTCTGATACTGGCGGGCGGCGTCGAAAAAATCGTTCAGCTTCCGGATTTGCTGGTCGTACTGGCGCTTCTGCTCGGTAAACGTGGCAGGTCCGCCACCGGGGACCGGGTCTTCGGGGAAGTCCGCCGCGCCACCGCGTCCGCCGCGCGCCGGAATGACCGGGAAAAGAATGTGTAGCGCGGCGGAGCGATTGATTTCCATGTCTTCCCAGGTCCAGCCGTCCAGGTGGATCAAGGCCGCCTGGCCCGAGATGATCTGCGCCGCGCCGCCACGTCCGCCCCTTCCGCCGGAGCTGGGGAAACTCATGACGCTGGTAATTCCGTTTACGCGGACGACGGGGATGTGCTCGCTTTCGGGATTCACCGCGATGAGAGCGCGAAGCTGGGGCATGAATTCGCCAATTTCCCCAGTGTCGACTGTCATCCGTTCCGCGGAGACTTCGGAAAGGCCGATCTCGGTGGTCGAGTCGATCATTCCGGGGTAGACGCGCATTCCCTTGCCGTCGACGATTTTCACGCCTTTGGCCACGGCGATCCTGGGGCCGATGTCGGCGATCTTACCGTCGGTAACCAGCACCGAAGCGCCTTTCAACGGCGCGCTGGTGACGGGATAGACGTCGACATTTCGAATGAGGAAGGAGTCGTTCGCGGCGGAAGCAGCGATCGCGAGTCCCAGAACGAGAGCCGCGATTTTCACAGCGGCCTCCTCGCCGGAGCAGCTTTCTTCTGAGGCTGATCCTGCTTCTCATGCTCGATCAGCTTCTGCTTCTCGGCGTCCTTCATTGGACGGTCGCTGACGTTCTGGTCGCGATCGAAATACTTGCTTCCGTCGATCAGAACTTTTTGAACCTTCGAAAAGTTGGAAAGCGGGTCTTTGTCGAAGATGACGATGTCAGCGTCTTTGCCGGCTTCAATCGATCCGACGCGATTCTCGACGCCAAGTTGTTTGGCGGGATTGATGGTCACCATGGCCAACGCGTCTTCGCGGCTGATGCCGCCGTACTTCATGGCTTTCGCGGCTTCCGTGTTCAGGCGGCGCATCAGTTCGGCGTCGTCCGAATTCAGGCTGACCACGATGCCTTTCTTCGTCATCACCGCGGCATTGTAGGGAATCGCGTCGTAAGCTTCGGCTTTGTACCCCCACCAGTCGCTGAAAGTGGATGCTCCCGCGCCGTGGGCGGCGATTTCCTTCGCTACTTTATAACCCTCGAGCACATGCTGGAACGTTCGGATTTTGAAGCCGTAGTCGTCGGCCACGCGGATCAGCATCAGGATCTCGTCAGCCCGGTAACAATGGGCGTGCACGAATCGTTTGCCTTCGAGCACCTCTTTCAACGCTTCGAGCTTCAGATCCTTGCGCGGCGGGATAGGATGTTGGCCGGCTTTGACGTCCGCAGCATATTTGTCCCATTCGGCCTTGTAAGCGACCGCTTCGTTGAAAGCTTCGCGGATGGTGTCTTCAACGCCCATGCGCGTCGACGGGTAACGTGCGTTGACAGGCGCGGCGCCGCGGCCGCCCTGGGGATTTCCGGCGCGCTTCGGATTCTCGCCGAGAGCGAACTTGATCCCGGGCTTGGCGCCTTCGAAGATCAATCCTTCCGCATCCTTGCCCCAGCGTGTCTTGATCACGATGGTCTGGCCGCCGATGGCGTTGGCGGAGCCATGCAGAATATTCACCGACGTCACTCCGCCGGCGAGCGCGCGATAAATGGCGATGTCCTCGGGGTTGATGACGTCCTTGATATTCACCATTGCGGAGACCGAGACGCTCGCTTCGTTGATGTTGCCGTCAGCGCCGATGTGGGAATGACAGTCGATGATGCCGGGCGTCACCCACTGTCCCGCGGCGTCGATCACGGTAGCGCCCGCGGGGACCAGAACATTCTCTCCAACTTCGGCGATTTTACCGTCGCGAACCAGAATCGAGCCCTTGATTGTTCCCTTGGCCGATTCGGTCATGATGGTCGCGTTCTTAATCACCGTGACTTGCGCGCCGAGGGGAGCAAGCGCCAGGAGAGTTGTAATTGCGAGCTTCATGATTATTTCTCCGCGCCCGGGTTTTCCGTTGGCGCGCCGCCGCGGCCCGCCGGCTCTGGCGCCGGGATATGTTTCACGCCGTCGACGAACACCATTTCGACGTGTGTGCGATCCTCGAAGATCTCGCCGCGGGTGACCACTAGATTGGCGATCTTGCCTTTTTCGAGGCTGCCAAGCCTGTCAGCCACGCTGTAGATCTCGGCTGGCGAAAGCGTCAGGGCGCGGACGGCATCCTCGCGCGATAAACCGGAGTCGATGGCCTTCTTGACGGCCCGTTGCAGCTCGCGGGTCTGGTCGATCCCGTCGCTGTAGAATGCAAACTTCACTCCTGCTTGCCTTAGAACCCGAGGCGACGTCGGCGCTTTTTCGCGATCTTCCAGCGTCCGATACGTATCCACCTCGTCCGGGTTGGAATCAGCCGTCTTCGCCGGCCACTTCAGGCTGACTAGAACCGGTATGCTGGACTTCTTCAATACCTCGGCCGCGCGGTATCCTTCGCGCATGCCGTAGAGGATCGCAGGCTGCTTCAGCTCCGCGGCGAAATGCAGCATCCGGTCGATCTCGACTTCACGATTTGCCGGGAGCAGAATCCGTTTCGATTCGAGGACTCCTTCGAGGGCGCGGTCATATTCGGGCCGCTTCATGCCGCGCGGGTTCTTATCGTATGCTTCCTTCACCAGCCGGTAGTGTTCGGCGTCGAGGTAAATCTGGCGGATGTAGGCGATGGAGCCCATCAGCGCATTCGGATATCCGCTGGTGGCGCGGCCCAAAGTAATATATTGGCCTGCCGATGGGACCAGAACCATGCCTTCGCTTTTGGCGTCCGCGAGATTGATGATGGAACCTTGACCGCCGAAGATTCCCCGAGTGGGAAAGACTACGGCGGTTGTGAATCCGGCGTTACGCGCGGCTTCGATGCGCCGGTCAGTCGCCTGGATTTCGTCCGCAGCTTTGATCCAGCTCGTGGTCGCCGGCCGATCTTCGGGACCACGCGAGGGCGGAGCCGCGGGTGCTGGAGTGACCGCGCCCCTTCCGCCACGTCCGTTTGCCGCGGTACCCGGCATGCCCCAGGTGCTGAGCGCGTCAACCAGGCCAGGATAGACCGTCAGCCCCTCGCCGTCGATAACCAATGCGTCCGAGGGGGCTTGAATACTATCGCCAACGGCTTCAATCAGACCGTTGCGAATGACGATCGTCCCCTTGGCGATCGGCGAACCGCTGACGGTAACAATGCGCGCATTGCGGATCGCAACGGCCGTGGGTTGCGGCTGGGCCGCGGCACAAGCATAAAAAACAATCAACGTTGCCGCGAGGTTTTTCATAATGCAATGGCTTATTATAGAGTTTTCCCGAAGCGAGTCGTGCACCGGATAAACCACCTGGCGTCGGTTCCACGTGCGCTCCCATCGCCGGCCGGGTTATGAAAATGCCAAAGAAAAAAAGTGTGGATTACAAAGCCGCGGGTGTCAACATCGACGAAGCGGACCGAGCCGTCTCCGCCATCCGCAAGCTGGCGCGGGGGACGTTTAGCAAGGCCGTGTTAACCGATATCGGAAGCTTCGGCGGCGGATATCACTTGCAGGGGTACCGCGATCCGGTGCTGGTTTCTTCAGCGGACGGCGTCGGGACTAAGCTTAAGCTCGCGTTTCTCACAGGACGGCACTCGACCATCGGCGAGGATCTGGTGAACCACTGCGTGAATGATATCGCCGTGCAGGGCGCCGCACCGCTGTTCTTTCTCGATTATTTCGCGACGGGAAAGCTGGATGCGAAGGTGGCGTCCCAAGTGGTGGAGGGTATCGCGCGGGGCTGCTTGGAAAACGGCTGTGCGCTGATCGGAGGCGAAACGGCGGAGATGCCCGGCATGTACATCG
>DATGGL010000283.1:0-5876 GCA_035308605.1 Bryobacteraceae bacterium | reverse complement strand
TTCGTCACTCGGTACTATCCGCTTCGATCGAGCCGGCGATGGGCATGTGCTCGAAATGCGGGTCAGCGATCCGCGGGTGTGGGATCTTCGGTTTCATCGGGTGCAATGAATCGCTGGCGGTGGCACACGTTGTTGTTGTGCGGCGTGCTGCTGGTTCCGCTGGTGGTTTATCACAACTCGTATCGAGGGTACTTCGGAGACGACGATCTCGGGAGTATCAATTGGGCGCGGCTGATTCCGCTGAAATCTTATCTGACGGATTTGCCGGCGCTCGATTATCCGTGCCGGCATTCGCGGCCGACCGGGTACTTTTATTACGGCGCGCTGTGGAAGTGGGCGGGATTTCACTATGCGCCTTGGGCGTTGACGCTGCTGGCGCTGGGGCTGGTGAACGTCGCGCTGTTGTGGCTGCTGCTGCGGAAGATGGGGCTCGGCGACATCGAATCAGCGGTGGGGTGTTTGTGCTTCGCGTGTGGGAGGGCGGCGCTCGACGCCTGGTGGCAGCCGATGTTCGTCTACGATGTCCTGTGCACTTTGTTTGCGCTGGCGATGCTGGTGGCCTACGCGTACCGGCGCTGGGTGCTGAGCTTTGTGGCGTTGTGGCTGGCGATCCGGTCGAAGGAGATCGGGATTGTGCTGCCGGCCGTGCTGCTCGCGTATGAGATGACGGTGGGCGAGGGGAAGTGGAAACGGGTGATTCCGTACTTCGTGCCCGCTGCGATTTATGGAGCTTACGGGCTGCGCTACAACCTAAGCTTGCCGCATATTTCCTATTCGCTGGGCGTTGGGGATTTGTGGAAGGCGGTCGCGTTTTACTCGGGGAAAATTTTGGGGATTTCGTATCTGGGGCTGGCGCTGCCGCTGCTCGTGTTGGTTCGGGACCGGCGGATGTATTTTGCGCTGGCGGCGGTGGGGCTCGATCTGGGGGTTTATTTATTGCTGCCGGGGCGGATGCTGGAAGTTTATGTTTACCTGGCGATGACGGCGGTGGCGATTGCGATTGCGGTGATGGCGGCGCGGTATCGACGGGTGGTTGTGATGCTGGCAGCGGGTTGGGTTGTGTGGCAGGTGACGCTCGATCGGAAGCAGGTGCGAGTAGCGCTGGCGGAGGCGGAGGAGCGGCGGGTGTTTACGGATCTGGTTCGGAATGCGCCGGATGCTCGCGTGTATGCGTACGTCGACGCGCCGGGATCGTTCGGATATCGGGGAGGAGAGCATGCGATTCGCGTGACGCACGATCACATGGATCACGGCGTGGATCAAATTTATAGGATCGAGGACCCGGGGTTGCGCGCGGATACACCGGTCGAGTTGTTGCGGTTCGATTGGAAGGCTCGACGGTTGGAGGCTGGGCCGGTCAGGCTGGATCAGTTTGCATTTTTTGAAAGGCCGGCGCGGCTGGCGGATTGGCAGGCGGGTTCGCAGAGGGAATGGGCGGCGGACACTGACGGGTTTCGCGAGGTGATCGAGGATCGGGCGGTGCGGGCTTACCGGCCAGGTACGGCTCGGGAGTTTGTGGTGGAGGCGTGCGGGACTGAACGGTCCGTGCTGCACATCGGGTTCGAAGCGACGCATTTTCCGACCATGGTGTTTCGGGATGCCGGCTGCGAGACACGCGTGGAGAAGTTCGAGGCGGGGGCTGGGCAGGTGGTGTCGATTTTCTTTGCGATTGAATCTTCGCAGCATCCGGTGAAGATCGGCAGCTTCGGATTCAAATGATCAGCATGCAGTCGCCGTAGGAGAAGAAGCGGTAACGCTCGGCGACAGCGTGGTTGTAGGCGGCGAGGGTGAGATCGCGGCCGGCGAAGGCGCAGACGAGAACGAGCAGGCTCGATTGGGGAAGATGGAAGTTGGTGAGCATTGCTCCGGTGCGGCGGAAGTGGAAGCCGGGGGAAATGAAGAGGTCCGTGTCTTTTGTCTGCGCGGGGGATTCGATGGCTCGGACGGCGGTGGTGCCGATAGCGATGACGCGCCGGGCTTCGTCCATCGCGGCGGTGGTTTCTTTGGAGACTACGAACGATTCGGTATGCAGCTTAACGTCGTCGAGATCGGCGGCGTGAATGGGCTGGAACGTACCGAGTCCGACGTGAAGAGTGATGTGGGCGATGTTCGCTCCGGCCGCGCGGCAGGCTTCCAGGATTTCGGGAGTGAAGTGCAGGCCGGCGGTGGGGGCGGCGACGGAGCCGGGTTCGCGAGCGAAGACTGTCTGATAGCGATTGCGATCGGCGGCGGTGTCGGGGCGGCGGATGTAGGGCGGCAGGGGGACGTGGCCGACGCGATCGAGGATGGTGAAGAGATCGCCGTTCGGGTTGAGGTGGACGATACGCTCGCCGAATTCGCCGCGGCCTAGGATTTCGGCGGAGAGATCGTCGGAGATGATGATGCGCTCGCCGGTGCGCATTTTCTTTCCGGGACGGACTAGGGCTTCCCAGGTCTGCGAGTCTTCGGAGACTGGTTTGGTCAGGAAGATTTCGACGCGGCCGGTGCCGTGCTCGCGGCGGCCGTAGAGGCGAGAGGGGAAGACTCGGGAATCGTTGAGGATGAGGCAATCGCGGGGGCGGAGGTATTCGGGGAAGTCGCGGAAGTGGCGGTCGTGCCAGGTTGCCGTGGCGCGGTCGAGGACGAGCATGCGGGATGCGGCGCGGTCGTCAAGGGGTTGTTGGGCGATGAGAGAGTCGGGGAGTGGGTAGTTGAAGTCGGAGATGAGCAAGTTTTACGTATAGCACTCGGTGATTGGGGGCTCGTGGGGCGGTGGTGATCTTTGCTCGTCGGGGCTTGTGAAGATGCGTCCATCCGCTCCCTATTGGTCGCGGTTCGGTGTCGAGGTTCGATTAGATTAGTGGGTTAGTGAACCACGACGACGGTTATGGGGTAAAGTAGGCAAGCCACATGTCCCCTCTTGCCAGTGGACCAACATTCTACAGCGTCGGTCTGGGTGCAAGGTTCGATCAACGGTGTCGAGGTGGTGGGTTCAGTTGATGGGGATTGTCACTGAGCCTAGGGCATAGAGGGCTCGGTCGAAGACGATGACGCGGATTTTTTGGATGGCTTGGGGGATGGGGAAGTCTTGAGAGGTGGACAGGCCGTTCTTTGTTGCGAGGTCGAGTTGATCTTGGGTGAGGCTCACGTGGACGGGGACGGGGGCGGTGGTTTGCTTTAAGAAGCCGTCGGCGTAGGATGCGGTCATCACGGAAAGAGAGGCCTGATATTTTTCGGCGGTGTGTTCGAACACAAGATCAGACGGGTTGATGCGGATGGCGAGGTGGATCGTCTTAGCGGCGGGGTTTCGCGTGAGGGAGACGCGCAGAGCGATTTCGGCGGCGTCGAAGGGGCTGCGGCCCTGGGCGCCAAGGGCAGCTTCGGCTACGAGGTCAGCAGGCGGGTCGGCGGTTTCATTCAGATAGGCGTCCCGGGTGAGAAGATGAATGCCCTTGCGGGTAGAGGTCACGTGGATCTTGCGCTCGCCAGGGCGTTCGCGGATAGGGGCGTAGTAGGCGAGGCGATAGGAACCGCGGGAATCGGTCATCACGCCCGAAAAAGCACGGGTGGAGTTGCCGCTGTCATACCAACGGCCGCCGGTTAGCGAAGTCAGCATCTCCAAGGTCTGGCGGGCGAAGGCGATGGGATTTGCGCCGACGCCGGCGGCGGACTGGTCCACCGTGTAGATGGCGATTTGAGATCTGGCGGCGGCTTCGCAGAGCAGTTGCAGACGCGGCGCGAAATCGGCCCAGTCGCCGTTGAGGAGGCGCGCCCTTAGCGGGATTCCATGAGTAATCCACAACAGATTCTTGCGGCCGGCGACGGATGCCATCTGCTCGCCGAGCGCGGTGAGAGTCTGGATGGTGGTATTCACGCGGGCGAGCGGATCCTGGGCGGCGGTATCGCGGAATCCGGTGGCCGCGCGGAAGGCGTCGTCGAGTTTCGCGGCGAGTTCGGCGGGCGATGGTTGCGGGGCCCGGCGAAGATCGGCGTCGGTCGCGGGCAGAGGGTGCACGGGGACGAGTTCGCCGTGATTGGTCAGGAAATAGACATAAACGCGCTCAACGGATTCGAGGTGACGGAGGGCGTTGGTTACGTCGGACCAGGCGGTTGCGGCGGAGGTCAGGCGGTCATTCCAGCGATCGAGCAGTACGAATGTGGGGGCGGGTTCGGAATGATTCGCGATTTCGGAGTTCTCTGCGCCGGCGGGCGCGAGGTCACGGGTGAGGCCGGAAAATCGAAAAAAGACGAGGGGATATGACTTGCCGTCTTCATGTACGGCGATTTCGTCGCGCTGGAGATCGGTGACGGCGTTGCCCTTGGAATCGGTCGCCGTCACGGTGAGGCGGACAAGCCTCTGCGGGGATTCGGAGCGGGCGATATCGGAAAATGCCGCGAGAATTGCCGTTAATGCGAGCAGGCGGCGCGGCATATTTCAACGATACACAAAAAAGTGGAGCTCGAGCGCGGGGTTATTGCTGGCCGGATCGCCTCGGCTGCCGGCGGCGTCCGCGAATTACCAGGAGTGTGCCGGATAGCAGGGTCAGGGCGCTCATCCCGGTGGCGGGATCGATTTCGGGGACCGGCGTGCCGCCACCCCCGGAGGAGGGCGGGGGCGACGATGTTTGTCCGATGGATGAGATCGCGTCGCCGACGGCGTAGGCCCAGCCTTTCACGGTGACGATGGGGCTGGAGGTTGCGGAACCGGAAATGTTGAAGTGAATCCAGCCTTCTTCCTCGGGCTGCGCGCCGGAGGTGGGGATATCCATGGCGGCGTAGAAGTCGCCGTCGTTGGGGCCGGTTCCGGCTCCCCAGAGGATTTCGGAGCCGCTGCCAAAGATTGGGGTTGAGGGAAATGCGTCGCCGGACTGGAAGCGCGTAACCTCCGGGCCGGGCGCCATGGCGAGGGAAACTTCGGAGAGGCCGGGAATCGCGTTGACGACACCGAGGCCTTCGTTCTGTGTATCGATTTCGATGCCTAAGGTGTCCCAGGAAGCGGGAGCTCCCGCGATAAAGATATTAAAGAACTGATTTGAATCCGGGGCGCCTTGCAGAACGATGTTCTGAGGGCCGGAGTAAACGATGTCCGCCATAGCAGGGGTCGCGGCGAGGGCGGCCAGGCAAGCGGCGGTGATTAGCACGATGCGGTTTTTCAAGAATCCTCCAACTGGTTGCGAAAGATGAATAAACTTCACAATTACACCGGGCTTTGGATGGTTCAACGGTACGCGAGTCCCGCCGCTCACTAGTACTCGCGTGAATTGTTGGATTATTCTCAAGATATTTAAGAAATGACGTTCGTATGACGGGCGTATTTTTCCGTTGGACGGGGATCGGTAGACTGGAAGCTGTGCGGATATTGGGGATTGAATCGTCCTGCGATGAAACGGCGGCGGCGGTGGTTGAGGATGGGTCGCGGATCTTGTCGTCGGTGGTGGCTTCGCAGATGGGGACGCATTCTAAGTATGGCGGGGTGGTGCCAGAGCTGGCGTCGAGGGAGCATTTGCGGGCGATTGTGCCGGTGGTGAGAGCGGCGCTGGAGGAGGCGGGGACGCGGCTGGAAGAGCTGGACGCGATCGCGGTGACGCAGGGACCGGGGCTGGTGGGATCGCTGCTGGTGGGGATTACTTATGGGAAGGCGCTGGCGGTGGTGGAGAAGATTCCTCTGATTGCAGTGAATCATGTCGAGGGGCATATTCATGCGGTGGTCAGTCAGAATGCGGTGGAGCTGCCGGGGGTGGCGCTGGTGGTGAGTGGCGGGCATACGCATTTGTTCGAGGTACTCGAGGGATTTCGGTACCGGCTGCTGGGGCGGACTCGGGATGATGCGGCGGGGGAGGCGTTCGATAAGGTCGCGAAGTTATTGGGTTTTGGGTATCCGGGAGGGCCGGTGATCG
>DATGGL010000282.1:0-20331 GCA_035308605.1 Bryobacteraceae bacterium | reverse complement strand
TGACCAAACAGTAATTGGGACCAAACAGTAATTGGAACTCATCGAAAGCACGCCGGCCCTGGGAGCTTCGTGATTCGCAATTTGAAAAACCTTCTAATCGCCGGCGTTGCCTGTGCAGCTCTGTGCTTTTGCCAGAGCGGTGTGGTGAAGTCCGAAGGCCAGCCGATTCCAGGCGCCACCGTTAAGGCCACGCAGGGCGACCGTATTCTGCTCACCCTTACCGACGAGACCGGAGCCTTTCACTTCGACGGCCTCACGCCAGGCATGTGGATCGTCGAGGTCGACATGTTCGGCTTCGATCATGCGCGGAAAGAAGCCCAGATTCCGAACAGGATCGATTTCACGCTTCAGTTGCGCGATCGATCGCGGTTCGCCAATCGCGGCCAGGCTGCCGAAGCGAACGCAGAAACCAGCATGGCGGAAGGGCTTCTGAACGCCGCCAGCGCCGAACCTCCTCCGACTCCTCAGGCATCGGCGGAAGCTTCGAACGAATCGCTGCTGGTGAACGGAAGCCTCAGCCAGGGCGTTCAAACCACCGCGAACGATATTCGCGACTTCCAGATTTTCGGCCCTGGGGGAATGGGAGGAATGGGACCGGGAGGAATGGGACCTGGCGGAATGGGACAGGGCGGAATGGGTCCCGATGGCGCGGGCGGACCTCCCGGATTAGCTGCCGGACGCGGCCCCGGCGGTGGCGGCGGTTTTGGACCGGGAGGATTCGGCGGCGGAGGAGGCGGTTTCGGTGGGGGAGGCGGAGGCTTTGGTGGCGGACGCGGAGGTGGCGGAGGCGGAGGAGGCCGTGGCGGACGCGGCATGCCGCGGGACCGCAACGGGAATGCCGCTTTCATCGGCAACCGCAACCCCAACAACAACCGCATTACTGGGTCTCTGTTCTACACGCTCGGCAACTCGGCGTTGAACGGGCGTCCCTTCGCCGTGAACGGGATTCCGGAGCCAAAAGCCTCGTACTCGCAAAACCGGTTTGGCATTTCCGCGGGAGGCCCGCTCGCGATCCCGAAATTGTTCAACTGGTCGAAAGTATTCTGGTTCGTCAATTACACCGGCAATCTGCAGCGTAACGGGATCGACACCGCGTTGAGCGAGCCGACCGCTCAGCAGCGCGTGGGCGATTTTTCCCAAACGTCGAGTATCATCTATGATCCGCTCAGCGGCGCGCCGTTCCCCAATAACCAGATTCCCGCTTACCGCATCAGCTCCATCGCTCAAGGACTGTCGGCCTACCTTCCGCTGCCGAACCAAGCGGTGTCCGGCATTAACCAAAACTACCGCCTGATCGCAGCGAATCCCAACAACGCCCAGAATCTGAATGTTCGTCTGAACACGACCATCACGCAGAAGGATACTCTTGCGTTGACGTTCAATCTTCAGAAGCGCGACACGGATACGTTCCAGACCTTCGGCTGCTGCGACACGCTGCACGGCCAGGGCCTGAACACTAATTTCAACTGGCGCCATCGCTTCGCCGCCCGGAGCTTCAACAACCTGACGCTGCTGTTCAATCGCAACACCAACACGACGACGCCCTTCTTCGCGAACGGCACGAATGTCGCCGCCGACCTGGGGATTCTCGGCACGTCTCCCAGCCCCCTGAATTACGGCCCGCCGTCGCTCAGCTTCACCAATTTCTCTTCGCTCAGCGACACCAACGATTCGCGCACCGCGGTCTGGAGCTACGGATTCAACGATACTCTTCAACTTCGCCGCGGCAAGCATAACTGGAGCTTTGGCGGCGGCATCACGCACTTCCTGAATAACTCGATTACCGATCAGAACGGCCGCGGCTCCTTTAGCTTTTCGGGACTCTCGACGGCCGGATATGCGAACGGGCTCCCGATCTCCAATACCGGTTACGACTACGCCGATTTTCTCCTGGGGCTGCCGGAAACCACGTCGATCCGCTACGGCGATTCGAGCCTCTATTTCCGCAGCAACGGCTTCAATGCATTCGCGATGGACGATTATCGCGTCGCCACCGGCCTTACTCTGAACCTCGGGCTGCGCTACGAATACTTCACGCCCTGGCACGAAGAGTACGGGCACATTGCCAACCTTGAGATCGGACCAAATTTCAGTTCTGTCACGCCCGTTTGCGCCGTTACCGTCGGAACGTGCAATCCGCTTGGATATCCGCCGTCGCTGATCAAAGGCGATCGCAATAATTTCGGCCCGCGCCTAGCGGTCGCGTGGAAGCCGTGGCCTCGCGGGAAATTGCTGATTCGTGCCGGTTACGGCTGGTATTACAATCCGAGCCAGTACAACCAGTTTATGCAAAGGTTGGGCGCGCAGCCGCCGTTCGCCACGGTCAACAGCGCGACCACGGTTCTCGGCAACCCGCTTCAGCAATTAACGCTCGCCAGCGGGCTTCTCAATACGTCGGGGAAATCGGTGACGAATACGTACGCCGTCGCGCTCGACTATCACAATAGCTACGCGCAGACGTGGAACGTCCTCTTGCAGCGCGATCTGCCGCACCGCTGGGTCGGCGAGCTGTCCTATATGGGCACCAAAGGTACGCGGCTCGATGTGCAGGAAGCGCCCAATCAGGCCCCGCTCGGTTCGTCTCTGACCGCCTATCAACGCCTGCCGATCGCTGACGCGGGCAATTTTACCTTCGACGATCCAGTGGGCGATTCCATCTATCACGCCATGCAGGTCCGCATCACCCGGCGCTTCCAGCGCGGAATTTCGACGAATTTCTTCTACACCTTCTCGAAAGCCATCGACGATGTGGCCCTGGCGCAGGATTTCTACGATCAGGCCGCGGAACGGGCGCTTTCCGCCACCGACCATCGCCACGCCATTACCGCCAACTGGGTTCTCGCTTCGCCCGTGGATGCGACCCGCGGATTTCTGTCGCATCCCGAATTTCTCGCCAAGGCTCTTAAGGATTGGACGCTTTCCGGCAGCCTCACCGCGCAGACCGGCGCTCCGCTCACAGCCACAATAAGCGGCGACCGGGACGGCACTGCCTCACTCGCACCGCTGCGCGCGAACGCAACCGGCGCGCCCATCGACTCCGGCTCCGGCTATTTCAATCTGGCTGCGTTCAGCGTGCCGCTCGCCGGCACCTACGGCAGCGCCGGCCGCGATACGATCACCGGACCCGGAAACTTTGTCATGAATTTCTCGCTGGCACGCAGCATCAACCTGCATTCCGAGCGCCGCCGCCTGGAAATCCGCTTCGATTCGACCAACACGTTCAATCATGTGAACCCATCGGGCCTGGTCACCATCGTGAACTCCGCGCAGTACGGCCTGATCACCAGCGCCGGCCAGATGCGACAACTCACCGCCACCGTGAGGCTGCGATTCTAATGTCAAACGTATTCGCGTTCCTTCGTGTTCATTCGTGGCTGATTTTGTGCTTTTCCCTCGCTCTCGCCCAGGACGCGACCTTTAAATCCGACACGAAACTCGTCATCGTCGACCTCACCGTTCGCGATAAATCCGGCCGCCCGATCACTAATCTGACCAAGGACGATGTCGAACTCCTCGAAGACGGCGTACGCCAGGAGATCCGCGTTTTCGAACTGCAAAAGCTCGGTGGTGAGCCGCTCGCTCCAATCTCGTTCGGCGCCACCGCGCCCAAGACGCTGGAAGTGCGTACGGCGCCCGCGACTCCCGCGAAGCCCACCGTAGCCGCGCCCGCCGCCGGGCCAATCCGCTACCAGGATCGGCGCCTGCTGTGCATGTTTTTCGACATGACCTCAATGCAGCCGCCCGATCAGCTTCGCGCCCAGGAAGCCGCCATCAAATTCCTGCAATCGCAGATGACCTCCTCGGATCTGGTCGAGATCATGACTTACACGACATCGATCAAGATCGTCCAGGAATGGACCGACGATCGCGAAACGCTAATAACGCAGCTTCGCAAGCTGACCATCGGCGAAGGCTCCGACCTGGCCGATATGGCCGCGACCGCGGGCGACGAGGGCGACGACAGCGGCAGCTTCGCGGCGGATGAAACCGAGTTCAACATCTTCAACACCGATCGTAAACTGGCCGCGCTCGAAGACGCCGCGCGCAAACTGAGCATTCTTCCCGAGAAGAAAGCCATGATCTATTTCTCCAGCGGCATCGGCAAGACCGGCGTCGAGAATCAATCGCAGATCAAGGCGACCGTGAATGCCGCTGTGCGCGCGAACGTCGCGTTTTATCCGGTGGACGCGCGCGGCCTGGTCGCCCTGGTTCCCGGAGGCGACGCGTCGCAGGCCTCGCCGCGCGGCACTGGAATCATCTCCGGAAGCAAGCAACAGGGCATCCGCAACAGCTTCAACGATAGCCAGGAAACGCTGGTCACCATCGCCGCGGATACCGGCGGAAAGGCGATGCTCGACACTAATGACCTGACCATGGGCATCCGCCAGGCCCAGGAAGACATCAACAGCTACTACATCCTCGGCTACTACAGCAAGAACGAAATCGCGGACGGAAAATATCGCCGCATTGAGGTGAAGCTGGGGAACAAATCCCTCAACGCGAAACTCGATTTCCGCCGCGGCTACTACGCCGCCAAAGTCTGGAAGAAATTCAACGCCACGGACAAAGAACAGCAGCTTCAGGAAGCGTTGACGCTCGGCGATCCCGTAAACGAGTTGCCGCTAGCCCTGGAAGTCGACTATTTCCGTGTCGCGCGCGACCGGTATTTCGTGCCCATTTCCGTCAAGATCCCGGGATCGGCGGTAGGCCTCACGAAAAAGGGGCAAAAAGAGACCGCCGATCTCGATTTCATCGGCCAGGTACGCGACGCCAACGGCAAGCTGGTGTCGGGCGTCCGCGATTACATCACCGTGAAACTCGATGAGCAGAACGCCGCCATGATCGCCCAGCGCCATCTTCAATACGACGCCGGCCTGACGCTTTCCGCCGGATCCTATTCGCTCCGCTTCCTGGCGCGCGAGAACCAGAGCGGAAAAATGGGCACGTTCGAAACCAAGTTCACCATCCCCGATCTGGCCAGCGGCGGCAAGCTGCGTCTCAGTTCGGTTGTCTGGAGTAATCAGAAGGAACCGGTGACTTCCGCCGTCGGCTCCGCCGGCAATAACAAGAAACTGCTCGCCGCGAATCCGCTGGTGCAAGGCGACCAGAGAATCGTTCCCAGCATCACGCGCGTGTTCCGCAAGGATCAGACCATGTACGTATACTTCGAGGTCTACGATCCCACCATGGACCCGGATCGCAAGATCCCCAGCCTGACGGCGCAAATCGATTTATTGGCCGGCGGCCGGAAAGTTTACACGTCGCCGCCCGTGCGCCTGTCGAAACTCGCTACTGCGCGCCCCGGTGTAGCGCCGTTCGCCTTCCAGATCCCGCTCGCGAAACTGCCGCCAGGACAATACGTTTCACAAGTGAACGTGATCGACGAGACCGGTCGCAAGTTCGCCTTCCCGCGCAGCGAAGTAGTGCTGCTGGCAGTGGACAATACTCCACCGGGGGCGCCAAAGTAAGGCTCCCGGCGCGGGTAGAGTTGGATAGAACTGCGTCTACTGCATGTAGTGAACGCCGAGTAGTAACCCGCCGAACACCACCGCAGCCGCCAGCACATAGATCGCGTATCGCATCATGCGCTGCCCGCTGGAACTAACGCGGTCCTCGTCCTTCTTGATCTGCTCGTCGAGGCTGTCGAACATGGAACCTCCAGTAACAATGCCGTATAAAAATTAAAACTGGCTATACCGAGCTAGCGAGGATTATATTCCGATCCGAGGCCAAAGGGAAGGGGCTTTGAGAGGTAGCCGGTAATACGCGTTAGAATCGGTCCGTGCAACGGAGAATGCTGATTCTGTCAACGATGTTCGCCGCCAAGGCGACGCTTACGGTGTTCTTTGCCCTTCCCGCTGCAGCGCAGCCTCGTCTCGACTTCGTGGCGACGGCGCCGCAGCTCGGACCCGCCGGCTATAGGGATCCGTTGGGCGTCCTATCACCCTCCGGCGAGTGGCTCGCCTACTCGATCGCCACGCACCTCTATTTGAGGCAAATAAAAGGAGGCGCCGTTCGCGAACTGCCGCCTTCACCCGGGATGATCCGCCATCTGACTTGGACGTCCGACAGCCGCTCGGTCGTAGAGGACAACGGAACCTCGACGGATCGATGGTGGATATACGATCTGGAGGGCGGTCGCCGTCCGCTGTGGGAGGGACGCAAATCTCTGGAAGCTGGGGACGTCGCCGCGCCTATCGATCGGATCGAGCAACTGGCGTGGTCTCCAGACGGTAGTAAGGTCGCCGGGATCGTTCACGGGAGCCGGGAAAGTCAATTATGGACGGCCGATTCCGACGGGGCCCACGCGGATGTCCAGCGAGTTCCCGCGTCGCTAAGCTTTCCGGCATGGTCGCCGAAGGGCGGCGTCGCGTGTCTGTCATCGAGCCAGGAGCGCCAAATCATCACATTTCCGTGCGGCAAGAACCCGGTGCCGGGGGTAGGCGCGGCTTATGGTCCGATCGCGTTCTCGCCAGACGGTGGAACCCTCTATTACGCCGCACCCAATCAAGCCGGGGCGCCCAACCAAGGGAAGACGGTGGATCTTTGGTCCGTTTCGATTCGAGGCGGTCAACCGCGCCCAGTCCAGCACACGCACTTTAGCCGTGACACCTATGCGCCTTCGGTGGCGCGCAACGGAAGCGTTCTTTTCAAACTTCAGAACTTTCAGGCCTCGATCGCAGCCCTCGGCGCCGAGGGAGGGGCGGTCACGCCGCTCACGACGCTGCAGTCCGAAACGCCATCCTGGGATCCAGCCGGCAAGAACATCGGATTCACGTTCGGAGGCTGGCGGCGCATTCTGGACGATCTCCATTACCCCGACATTGCGCAGGATCTGGGCACGATACCCGCGAACGAAAAGGTCCCAGCCAAGTCGCCGGAACAGATTGTCATCGCTTCGCCTTCCGAAGATCAGGGCTTGTGCTGGTCGCCGAACGGAAAGTGGATCGCGTTTCACTCTCACAAAGACAACTCGGATGATATCTGGATCCAGCCGGCCGACAAATCGGCGCCGCCTCGTCTGCTCACACATTTCGGCCGGGGAAGAGAAACCAGTTGGCCCCGATGGTCGCCCGACGGGCGTTGGATCGTCGCGGCGTCTTACAAGGCGGGAGAGTCCCCGTTCCGGCATGTTCTTTATCTGATTGGAATGGACCAGGAGAATGGCAAAATCACGCAGGAGGCTGCCGAAATCGATCTCCATGGTTATTCGGACGGGGTCGCGAACGCTGAATGGATGCCGGATTCGAACGGAATCGTGTTCCTGGGTGTTCATCCCCCGGATCGCCAATCGTTATGCCGAACCGTTCGCATTGGAGGAACGCCCGAATGTTTCCACACATTCCGCAGTGAACATCGCTACGCCGGTCTCAGCGTCTCGCCGGACGGAAAATCGGTCGTCTACATCGCCCCGATGGACGGCTACTTTCAGTTGTTCCGAGTGCCTGTCGCAGGCGGGCGTGCCGAACAACTTACTTCCGATCCGTCGAATAAGACTCAACCTTCCTACTCTCCCGACGGCCGCCGGATCGCGCTCACGGTTTGGACTTACGAAGTTCAATTCTGGGTGTTGAACCCATAATCGAGAGGACAACCCGACGAAACGGACAAGGGAATCTATGGTGCGGAGAGGGGGACTTGAACCCCCACGAGATTGCTCCCGCTAGCACCTCAAGCCGGAAATGATTGTTTCCTCGGGTATCCCCGACTCATATCTAAATGATTCTACGAAATCGTCTCTATCGCCCAGGTTCGTCGATTCTCCTGCGGTGGTTACAGTTTGGGTTACGTTCCAGGCGCTTCATCCTCGCTGTGGCCCCTGCACAACGATTGAGGATTCTTCCCGTGCACCCTATGACCTCCGTGCAACATCGCCCCGGTTCGCACGGGCTATGATTTACGTAGTGCAGACTTCACCCGTAATCGAGGTGCAGGGAACAATTACCCTCGGCGAGTTGACGCGATTTCAGTATTTTCACACGCTACATCGGACGTGGCTGCTTGCCGTTGGCGCGGCGGTGACTTTGGTTTTTGTCGTTCCCCTTGCTGTGCTCGCGGCTGCGTCTGAGGATTTGCGCTGGCGCCAAGTCCTCACGAACGCCATTCCATTCATCCTGTTGTTGTTATTTTGGGTTTTTGCTCTGGGCGTTCTGCCCTATTGGAACGCTCGGAAACTCTACGCATCGCAGATTTTTCTACGGGAACCAATTTTCTACAAGTTCAGTTCCGAGAATTTCAGCGGAAGCGGACCAAGCGCGTCTTGGAGTATCGCTTGGAACGTCTTGAAGACCGTCCGCGAAACAAAGAGCCTCTTCCTGCTGTACCATCATCGGAATATTGCGGTAATTGTGCCGAAGCGATTCTTCGGCAGTGAGGCTGAAATGGAAATATGGCGTCAATTAGTCTTGACTTCGGCCGCTCCCAGTCAAATCAAGCCCATTGGAATCGTCGGGGCTCTGTGCTGACGATCCCCGGACTCAATACGTGTTTTTGGTCACGCAAGTCTATGGTGCGGATGAGAGGACTTGAACCTCCACGGGATTGCTCCCGCTGCCACCTCAAGGCAGTGCGTCTGCCAATTCCGCCACATCCGCACACCACGCACTGGCTTTCTGAAATTTCGAAAGCCAGGCAAACCGTTGATTCAAAGACCTGCGGCAGAATCACCTCAAGCTAGTGCGTCTGCCAATTCCGCCACCTCCGCAGGTGGGATCTCTACTTCTTCTTCGGCTCCGGAATTACCGGCGCCGGGACCGTCTCGCTCGGGCGCTTCTGACCGCCAACTTCCGGCGTCACCGTGATCGGCACTGTCTGGCCTGGTTGCGCTTGCGGCTGGGCAGGCTGTGTCTGCGCGGGAACCGGTTTTTTTGCCTTATCCAACAGCGCCGGTGTTCCCCGTCCCGCGCGTGTTGCCATGATCGACAACGTCAGCGAGGTGCACATGAAAAGCGCCGCGGCAATGGTTGTGGCTTTCGAAAGTACGGTAGCCGAACCGCGCGGGCCGAAGACCGTCTGCGAGCCCATGCCGCCGAACGCGCCCGCCAGGTCCGCCGCCTTGCCGCTTTGCAGCAGCACGACGATCACCAGGAACAGGCACACAATCACGTGAATAATGGTCAGAAGAACGTACATAGGGAGAACTTTCTCTATCTTAACACGCCCTATTTGTACGCCGCGATTCCGGTAACCCGCTCGCCGATCACCAGCGTGTGGATGTGATCGGTTCCCTCATACGTCTTCACCGTCTCCAGGTTACACAGATGCCGCATGATGGGATACTCGTCCATGATGCCGTTGCCGCCCAGCAGGTCGCGCGACAGGCGCGCGCACTCGAGCGCCATGCGTACGTTGTTGCGCTTGAGCATCGAAATATGCGCCGGCTCGATCTTGCCCTGGTCCTTCAACCGTCCACAGTGCAGCGCCAGGAGCTGCGCCTTGGTGATCTCGGTGACCATGTCCGCCAGCTTTTCCTGCACCAGTTGATGCGATGCGATCGGCTTGTCGTCGAACTGCTTCCGCATCACCGAATAGGAGCGGGCGGTCTCGTAACAATCCATGGCCGCACCGATCACGCCCCAGCCGATCCCGTAACGAGCTTGCGACAAGCAACCTAGCGGTCCCTTCAGCCCTTTCGCTCCAGGCAGCAGCGCGCTCTCGGGAACCCGGCAATCGCTGAACGCAAGACTCGCCGTCACCGACGCCCGCATGGAGAGTTTTCCGTGCAGTTCGGAGGAAGTGAATCCGGCAGTTCCCTTCTCTACGAGAAATCCGCGAATCCCCTCGTCGGTGCGAGCCCACACAATCGCGATATCGGCGATCGAGCCGTTCGTGATCCACGTTTTTTCGCCGTTGATCACCCAGCACGACCCCTCGCGGCGCGCCTTGGTCAGCATGCCCGCCGGATTCGATCCGAATCCAGGCTCGGTCAGACCGAAGCACCCGAGAGTCTCGCCGGATTGCAGCTTCGGAAGCCAGCGCTGCTTCTGCTCCTCGCTTCCGTAGGTCAGGATCGGATACATCACCAGCGCGCCCTGGACGCTGGCGAAACTGCGTATGCCGGAATCGCCGCGCTCCAGTTCCTGCATCACCAGCCCGTATTCAACGTTGTTCATGCCGGCGCAGCCGTAGCCTTCGAGGTTCGCGCCGAAAAATCCAAGCTTGCCCATCTCCGGAACCAGTTCGCGCGGGAAGTGCGCATCGCGGAAGGAATCGCGGATCACTGGAAGAACCCGCTCGTCGACAAACTGCCGCGCCGTCTGGCGAACGAGAATCTCCTGCTCGTTCAGCAGAGAGTCGATCAAAACGTAATCCACGCCGGGGAATCGAGCCATCAGGCTCTCATTCTAACCCGGCGTGGCATGCTTAGGACCCGCTAGTGTCCCTACTTCTTGTGAATCAGAATATTTCCGTTGTAGGTGACGAACTGCATCTCCGGGCCGCCGCCATTGATGGTCCCGTACATTGCCTTGTCGATTTTCACCCGGTACTTGCCCCCGCTCTTTCGATTGTCCTCGACCGTCGGCGGATGCGACCCGTCGACCTTCACATCAAAGTCCGTGTAAATCTCGCCGTTGTCGGTCTTCATCTTCAGCGTGGCTTTTACATCTGCCGGAAGCGTCACGTCGATGGTCCCATTCATCGTCGAAAAACTCATCGTCTTATTCGGCGTCACCCGATTCAGCGAAACAACCACCCGGCCGTTCATCGAATTCGCCAGCACCGTTCCTTCGACGTTCGTAATCGTCACCGGACCATTCATGTTCTGCGCATCGATCTCGCCCGAGACATTTTCAATTACGATGGCCCCGCCGTTCATGGTCCGGACCTTTAGAGACGTCTGCTGCGGAACCTGAATCGTCAGATCCGCCGAGCGAGTGATCCCGCCCTTCACGGTAATCGTGTTGCCGTCTTCCGTCACATCCAGTCCGTAGCTGTTGCCCACGATCTGATGCATCCCCTCCGGCACGTTCGACGGCCGCCGGTGCCTCTCGGAGGAGCCGCCGCGCCCTTCGATAATCGCCTCGTTGCCGCTATAGCCGCGGATGGTCATTCCCCCGTTGATCAGCGTGACGTTCATCACCCGCGGTTTCGACGCGTCGCTGAACGGCACCGTCACGCGATCCGGCGCGTCCTGCCCCCACACTACCGTCCCGAGCAGCGTGCCCAGCGCTGCACCCGCCATCCAAACACTCTTTCTGATTATTGTTTTTTTCATTTTTTCTTCTTCCTCTTACGCTTCGCTACTTACTTCTCGCGATTCTTAATCAACACGTCTCCGTTCAGCGTGTCGAAGCTCAACTCCGGCCCGCCGCTCCCGATCCGGACGCCCGTCATCCGGTTGCTCTTCCACACAAATCCCCCGTTGCGCCGCTCCGGCTGCATCGCGGCGACCGGCAGCGTCGTCACCGGAAAATCGGTGTACATTCCGCCATTGAACGTCTTCATCTTTACGTCCGCATTCAATCCGCCGCGGAACGTGATGTCCAGCGTCCCGTTCACCGATTTGAACGAGGTCGCCCCCGCCGGATTCCGCGCGAAAGTCACCTTCACCGGACCATTCACCGTATGCACCGATCCCGAGCCTTCCACTTCCTTCATCTCGATTCCGCCATTCACATTGCTGATCTTGAAATCGCCCGAGGTGCCCTCCACCGAAATGTGCGAGTGATTCACCGTCTTCAATTCCAGGCTGATATTCCGCGGCACCCGAATCTTGAAATCGTAGTTGAACTCGTAAAGCTGGCCGCCGCGAAAGTTGACCGAATTATCCGAGCAATGGCACCGGAACGGTCCATCCACCATCAGCCGCACTAGCCCGCCTTCCTGAAGCAGCGCCAGCGAAAGCTCCCGCTTGGCGATATTCATCCGGTCCTGCGAAGCGCCCCGCAGTGTTTTCTCGATATCCATCTCCACGGATCCGCCCGTCGACGCCGTCACTTCAATCGCCCCGTTGATGTTGTCGATAATCAGTTCCCGCGTTCCGGCGAACGTCCGGTGCTCGGTCGATTTTTCTTCAAGCTGCGCGAAGGCAACGGCCGCGGTGAAGAGAACTAGAGCTATTTTCATGACAGTTTCTCGATCGCCGTCCTGGCGTGCCGGCGCACCGATTCATTCACCTTGTCATCCGCCGCCAGCTTCACCAGTTCCGGAATCGCGTCCTTCGCCTTCAGATCCACCAGCAGGTCGATCAGCGCGATCTGCACCAGGGGCGTATCCTGCTTCGGAATGGATTGGATGATCGCCGCCCTGGTTACCGGGCTGGCGCCAAACTGATGCAGCGCGTCCACGGCGGCCAGCCGCACGTTCGCGCTATCGTCCTGATTCAGGGTCCGCAACAGCGCCGACAAGACTTCGGTATCCGAAGAAGGCGCCTGATACGCATAACTCACTCCGCGCAGCCGCTCCCCCGCCGATTGCTGCTGCATTAACGACAAAGCCACCATCTGCCGCATACTGCTTACTTCTCCTCGAAGCTGCGCGAGTTCCGGCGTCGCCGGCTGCTCATGCAGCACAGGTTGTTTATCCGGGCGAAACTGGTACCCCAGACCCACGCCGATCACCAGCAACGCAAAACTCACCGCCATCTGCCACGTCGGCTGCTTCGGCCACAGCGCGAAGATCCGGTCGCGGAGACTCTGCTTCGGCGCCGCCTCCATGCCTTGCCGGTACGCGCTGAGCGTCTCATAGAACCGGCTCCGCAAATTCGCGCCCGGCTCGAACTCCTTCGATGAACCCGGGATCAGCGCGAGGTTCTTCCACAGCACGCCGAGCCGCTCCGCTTCCGCATGGCAGCCCTCGCACGTCGCGATATGCGCTTCAAACGCGAGTTCCTGCGTCTCGCCCAGAGTCTGGCTCCAGTAATCCGTCAATAGAAGTTTCGTCTCGTCGCAAGTCATGCCGATTTCTCTCCCGCGAGCGTAAAATAAGCCTGTTCCAGCGCCCGCATCGCCCGAAACACCCGCACCTTCACCGTTCCCACTTCACAGCCGAGCAGCGCCCCGATATCTTCGTACTTCATATCCTGAAAACGGCTCAGGACCAGGATTTCCCGCTTGTCCGACGGCAGGCGATCGAGCGCTCGTTTCAGAAGCGCCAGATCCTGCCCTTTCGCCGCATTTTCTTCCGGCCCGATTGCTTCGCTCGCCGGCTCCGGTCTGCGATCGTCGAACTCATCGATACCGACGACCTCGGCCCGGCGTTTTTGTGCTTGATCGACGTTGGCGTTCCGCGCAATCTGGTACATCCACGCCGTGAAGCTCTGGTTCGGATCGTAACTGGCTCGATATCGCAGCATTCTAAAAAACACATCCTGGACCAGATCTTCCGACAACTCCCGGTTCCGGTTCATCGAAACGAAGTACCGGAACAATGGCCGGTGATGCCGTTCAAACAGCACGGCCATCTTCGCCACTTCCCCGTTGCTTACTTGCGCCATTAAGGCGTTGTCAGTCAAATTCACGGTCTCGTTGGAGGATACCTGCACAGGATTAAAAGGTTACAAACCTTTGGCCATGTAGATGCCAGCGGATCGACAAGATCCGCCTGAATGCTACGATGAACCCACATGCTCCTGCCGCTGGTCTGGGCGGCCTGCGCAGCCGCGGGCTTCTTCTATGCCAATCAACAGCATATCCCCTTGGCGCTGGCCGCGAAACTCTTTCCGGCCATCCTTTTAGAAGCGACCTTTTACTGTGTCCTGGGTGTCGAACGATGGCGCGCCCGGACGGAAAAACTACCTCCCGCGCTGCTTGCCATCGGGTTGACGGCGGCCGCTTTAGCCCCATACTCTGCCGCGACCATCGCGCTTGGATCCTTCGAATGGCGTTCTTTCTTTTGGATCGCGGCCCTGGCGGGGCTTGCGTCCTTCTGGTATGTCCTGCTGCCCCACAAACCCGCGTCCGACATTCTGTTTCTGCTCCTGATGGCGATCGTGATGGTGGCTCGTGTTTTCCACCAGTTCTACCCCAGCCCCCATCCGAAAATCCCGCTCCAGACGCTCGGCCAGTTGATGTGGATACGCACTGGGGCCCTGGCGATGCTCAGCATCCGGCGCGTTCCCGGGGTTGGTTTCGGCTTCTGGCCGCAGGCTCGCGAATGGAGGATTGGCGCGCTCTACTACGTGATTTCGGTTCCAGCGTTAGCCGCTCTCGCCTGGTGGATCCATTTCGCGAAACCCCGCCTTCCCTCGGGCTGGGAACGGACTTCCTTCCTGGCTGTCGCGACATTTTTCGGCACTCTCTGGGTGATCGCGCTGGGCGAGGAATTTCTGTTCCGGGGTCTCCTGCAACAATGGCTGGGAGCGTGGTTGCGAAATGAATGGACCGGCCTGATTGCGGCGTCGATTCTGTTCGGCTCAGTCCATCTCTGGTTCAGCCACTTCCCGAACTGGCGATTCTTTCTGCTTGCGACGATTCAAGGCGTCTTCTATGGGCTGGCCTTCCGCCAGGCCGGGAGCATTCGCGCTTCGATGGTCACGCACGCGCTTGTGGTCACGACCTGGCGCGTTTTCTTCGTATAAGCGGGATCTTGCGCACCCTCGCGATCCAGGTTGGGTGAGTTCCTTGACGAACCAGGCAACCATTCCGAAGATTGGAGGAATGTCCGAAAATGTCTTCAAATGACGTGTTGTGAGGTTTTCGTCAATCTGGGGAGACCTGATGACGAGCTCGACTGTTTTCGAGGTGGCGCGCCTGCACCGCCGCGGGTTTTCTCCTACGACCAAGCTCTTCAACCAAGCTTGGAGCCCTGGCCGACAGCGAATGAGTATCGTGTAAGCCACAGGTTCTATTATGTTTAAATACTCTATAACATTTATGTTGTAATTATGGTTATAGAATTGTTATACTGAACGGGCTATGGTTGTCTTTCGCAAGGCGTACGACGCGGCTCTCACTGAGTTGGACAGCGTGGTCCGTCAATTGGACGAGCTTAAAAGCCGGGAAGCGACTTTGCGCACGACCATCAAGACCTTGGCCGCGCAATGCCGAGCAGACGGAATCGAAATTTCCGAACCACCGTCACCGCCCTTGAACGGCTCACTTGCCGAACAAATTCGCGTGGTGCTCAGAGCCGAGATGCTCAATCCACTCAGGCCCAATGAGTTGATGGCCAAGCTGAAAGAGCTAGATTTTGATTTCGGAAAGTACCGAAATCCGCAGGCGGCGGTTCAAATGTTCTTGAAGCGAATGACCGACACTGGCGAAATCCGCCGGGAAAAAAATAAGGAGGGAAAAAGCGCGTATCGATACACACGACTGGCGGAGCGACTATCCGCGCAGTTTTTGAATACCAAAATAAAACCCGGTAAGTAGTTAGAGCTACCTACCGGGGAATAACCTCGGGCCGAAGCCGCAAGGTCGACTACACCTCAATTGTGGCTCTAGCTCGAAGAAAGAGCAACGAGCCAAATGAAGGTAGATTTCTATCAGTTCACATTCGAATGTTTAAACGGGCACGGCTTCCGTGCGCTCGATCTTCCATACCTGCCGCCCTCAGTGGGCATTACTGCGGATTTTCTTAAAACCGCCCGGAGCTGGGTCGCCGGCGGGCTCAAAGGGGGGAGACATGCGTAAGCCCTCCAGCCCGAAGTCGAATGGCGATGGCGATTCCCGCTCGGCAAAAGCGAGCGCGATACTCGTACTCGCAAAACACATCCAGCTCTGGTCCCACGACAAGCTGGTTCCTTACGCGGGAAACCCCCGGACTCATTCCGAATCGCAGGTCAGTCAGATCGCGGCCAGCATGGAAAAGTTCGGGTTCACCAATCCCATTCTGGTCGACTCGAAATCAGGTGTTATCGCGGGGCACGGACGCCTGCTAGCCGCACGTAAGCTCGGCCTTCAAAAGGTCCCGGTAATCGTCCTGGATCATCTGACCGATGCCGAAAAACGAGCCTACGTCATCGCAGATAATAAACTCGCCGAAAACGCCGGCTGGGACGTCGAGAAGCTCGAAGCTGAGCTCGCAGCACTGCAGGCCGAGTCCTTCGATTTATCGGTCATCGGATTCGCGGAGCAGGAGCTTGCGCAACTGTTCGCGGCGGAGTACTCAGCCGAAGGCCTCGGCGACGAAGACGCGATTCCCGAACTGCCGGTGGATCCCACGTCGCGATCAGGCGATCTTTGGGTTCTTGGCGCGCACCGTCTGCTGGTCGGCGACGCAACCCAACCCGATGTCGTTCGCCGGCTGATGGCGGGCGAGAAGGCGGATCTCGTCGTTCTTGATCCCCCATACAACGTGGACTATGAAGGCTATACCAAGGACCGACTGCGGATGGTCGGCGACAACATGACTGCCCCGGAGTACGTCTCGTTCCTGAAAGGCTCGTTCGAAAACTGCAGGACAATCATGAAACCAGCGGCATCCCTATATGTGTGTCATGCTTCTCGCTGGCAGCGCGAGGTTCAGAAGGCGCTCGAAGATGCGAGGTTCGAAATACGCTGTCAGATAATCTACGTGAAGTTAACCTTCGCATGGGGTCACGGCCGGTATAAGTTTCAACACGAGCCGATTTTCTACGCCCATCTCACAGGAGAGAAGGATTCCTGGTATGGCGACAAGACGCAGTCAACTGTCTGGCAAGAAAGCAAACCAACCGCGAATCGGATCCATCCCACCGCAAAACCCGTTGAATTGATCGAACGACCGATTCTGAACAGCAGCAAACCAGGCGATGTCGTTGTGGATCTATTTGGCGGCTCTGGATCCACGTTAATCGCCGGTGAGCACTGCGGGCGAAAAGTTCGCCTGCTCGAGATCGATCCGCGATACGCCGATTGCACCGTCCGGCGATTTGAAGCGTTCACAGGAAAACCCGCAACTTTGAAAGGCGACGGACGCACATTCGAGGAAATTGCCAAGGAACGATCGGCGAAGCGACCGGAGAAGCGAGGTCGAAAATTTAAGGGCCAGATCCTGAACACCAGCGGAGGCGCACATTGAAACGGCAGAATACACACCTTTCTCCGGCAATGCAGGCGGCACTCCTGGTTCTTATGTCCGGCGGAACACATCGGCAAGCGGCTGATGCCGCCAAGAAATCGGTTAAAACAATTGGCAGATGGCTGACCGAACGTGGGTTTCGGGATGAACTGCGTCGCCTTCAAAATGAAAGGTTTCTCCACGCTATTGGCCAAACCCAGCAAATCGCCCCGGTCGCCGTGGGGGTTCTAGCAAAGGTGATGACGGATCAAGCGACACCGCCCTCTGTCAAGGTAAACGCGGCCGATAAGATCTTAGGCCACGCTGGGAACGGGTATAGAGAAGAGGTGATTGTGCAACGCCTTGAGCAGCTCGAAGAGAAGATCGAAATCACACATCCGGTCCGCGAAAAGGGCAAATAGCGCCGTCGATTTCACAATGACACTTCGAGAAATCGACCGGAAGCTGAAGCGTTTTGAGCGTATCTTGGCCGCTCACGATCCTGGTACGTTCACACTGGAAGAGCTTCTCCAGTGTCTTTGGAGACGCGATCCTCGCCGTTTCCGGGAGCTAGCACGCAGCGCACCGAGCGTTTGGATGTGCGTGTCAGATTCCCACCTGGCTCGCGGAGCTAAATCACGAGAGCTCCAGACGGGCATAAAACCCGACCATATCGTTCGTGCGTTTGCGAGGTTTCGCGACCACAGCGCGTTCTGCGAACAATGCTTATCGATCCGCAATTTGGCAGGGAGCACCGTGCCTTTGCAGCTCTCACCAGGTCAGCTAAAGCAACTCGCCGCCGTGGAAGCACAACGAGCGGCCGGAAAACCCGTGCGCCTCGTCATCCTCAAGCCCCGCAGGACATTTTTTACGGTCGGAAGTTGCGCGTTAATGTTTCACGAAGTCCCTTTTCTACCTGGGCAGCGTGGGTTGATCATCGCCGACAAATACAATCCTGCGGCGCTCGAGGCGTTTGATTACCTCCGGCAGTTTCAGCAATCCTACCGGCCAGTCCAGGACGGAGACGCGACGATTGCCCTGCCACGCCTGGTGAAAGAAACCGAAAGAGAGCTCCAGTGGGCGAATGGATCAGCGTTTGAGGTATTGTCCGCTGAGGTCGGCGAGTTGCGGGGAGCTGGGCGCCATTTCCTTCTTCTCGACGAGGTTGCGTTTTGGCGTAACGCCACCATGACCCTTACCGGCGTCCTAAACATGGTGCCCTATGAGAAAAACACGATGGTCATCGTGCAATCGACAGCAAATGGAGTCGGTGGAGAGTTCTACGACCTGGTTCAAAAAGCTCAAGATCCAGCGAACGACTCAGACTGGCGATTTCTGTTTTTTAGCTGGCTTGAGCATCCGCACTACCGGATAGAACTCGACGAAATGCAAAGTACTCGGCTGCTGCGATCTCTAACCCGCGAGGAGGCGCAGCTTCAGCAAAAGCACGGCGCGACGGTCGAACAACTCGCCTGGAGAAGGAAGAAGCTCGCGACCGAGTGTCGCGGGAATCTTGACCTGTTTCGACAGGAATACCCGACCACAGTCGAAGAGGCATTCTTGGTGTCCGGCCGGCCAGCATTTGATCATGCCGCTCTCAGCAGACATCCTGTTAGCGAGGGTAACTCGGGCGAGCTTAAAGAATTTGAACAGCCGCCAAGACGCTTTCTGAAATTTGTTTCTCAAGAGCGAGGAGCCCTTACGGTCTGGAACCTGCCTCAAGCGGGGCATCAATACGTTGTCGGCGCAGACCCGTCGAAGGGTATCGATGTTGCCGGTGATCGCCGCGGATCAAACCCCGATTATTCCGTCGCATTCGTTGTGGATCAAGTGAGCGGCTTACAGGTCGCGCAGTTCCGCGCGCGTTCGCGACCGGTTTCGTTCGCCAAGTACCTGGCGGCGCTCGCCTGGTGGCACAACTGGGCTTACGTCGTCCCGGAGTCAAACGACTCTGGATTCGTCGACGCTCTCGTCGAAGCTCCCTGGCCGATCGAGCTGATCTATCACCGTCAACGGAATCCAACAGATCGGAGACCCGCGTCGTCCAATGAACTAGGCTTTGAAACGACCTCCGCTACACGAGAGTGGCTCTTAGCTGCGGCGGACGAGGCGATTCGATCTATGAGTATTACGATCCGGAGCCCTATCGCACTTCAGGAATGTCGGACATTCGTGATCAAGCCTAACGGAAAAAAGGAGCACCAAACGGGGTGTCACGATGATTGCGTTTTCGCGCTAGCTTTGGCAGCAATCGGGATGAGATTCGCGCCAAAAGATCGCAGCGCGCTTGTCAATGTCTTAGAGTCTCCGAAACGACGATTCCGGATTGGGAAGATTGGCGACAAACTTGGGCGCGACGAGGATGCGGAAGATGAGTCGGATCACAAGCGGCCCTTTAGAAGTTGGTGAATCTTCATTCCGCACACGCGACTTCCCTGCCCTTATGGAATTCGAGTCGGCAAACGTTAGTTGATTTCGCTCGCGTTTTCACAGCGTGGATGTCATGGCCGCGTAGCCAGCTGAACGCAACATGCCCTTTCTCGAGGCCTAGTGCTTTGGAGATACGGGCGGCGGAGGGTCCATTAAATGCGGGTCTGTGCGCCACACGATTTCTTGGTTGGGGCCACGCCACTCGGCCTGAATGCGGAAGCTTACGACGGGAAAATCCAGCGGCCCCGAGTAATGCGCCGGTGAATCTGGATCGCGAGCCAGGGTGACAGATCGGATCGGTTTTCCGGCGGCGTCGACCAATCGGAATATCGGATCGGCAATCGATTCGTTTAGCCAGACCGAGAGTTTGTTACTCCGGAGATCGACGGTGCCGAGCCCTACTTTTGAACTCGCCTGCACGGCGACCGAGTACTGACCCGTACCGAGGAGCCGCAATTCCCAGGCACCGGCCTGGGGCTTGCGTACAACCGTAATCCGGCCGGCCCGGAAGGAGGTGTCCTCGACGCCTGGAATCCTCCCATCGATTCCGGAACGCTGGGGATCGTACAAGAAGATAGCCTGCGTGCATTGCATCGATCCAAGGACGAAAAGGCTTTCGACGCTCGAATCGACCCAGAACGGGACGTCGACAAAGGAGTCGCTCTGGCCTGTGGCGCGGATGATCGTCGCCTTGTGCTTGCTGTCGTTCGTCGCGATCGTCGACGATACCCCGGCTTCGGACCGGTCGAGCAAGACGAGATGGCCGCCGGTCGCCTCAGCTGCGCGGGAAAACGACGGGTCGAACGAACGTTCCTTCCCGGTGCACGGCCAGTTTGCCTGATAGCGGGGTTGTTGCGGGGCGCTTTGGGGCTGGGAGGATTGTGCTAGAACCCGCGAGTTGAGAACACTCAGTGCCGTCCACAAGAGAATTCTTAGGCGCATGTGCTGGTATCGGCCAGGCAGCGCCCGCCCGTTAGGTGA
>DATGGL010000281.1:0-7681 GCA_035308605.1 Bryobacteraceae bacterium | reverse complement strand
GAATTCCGATTCCTTCAGCCGCAGGATATGGGTAATCCGCTGGTGTGCCTTGCAGGCGAAGACGAAGCCCGCGGGCGTCGCTTCGACCCATTTTTCAAGCGTCGAGACGGAGGGCAACTGGCGGAAAGTGTAGTTAATCTCGACCGCGTTCAGGCGTGTCGCGTAGTGCTTCAGGAAGTCTTTAGCGGCGACTTTCGCCGGATAAAAGTCGGGTTTCCAGGTGGGGTATGCGAATCCGGACGTGCCAGCGAACAATTGCGCCATAGTTGGTAATGTAGCGCACGCTACACTGAGACTAAGTGGCTGAAACGAGTTCCAAACCGAAAAAGAAACAATCCGAGACCTTGCGGGCGATCTGGCCGGATCTGCGGGAGATGATTCTGCCGCGGCGCGGGCTGCTGGCGTTCAGCTTTCTGCTGATGGTGATCAACCGGCTCAGCGGGCTGGTGCTGCCGATTTCAACGCGGTTCATGATCGACAACGTGATCACCCAGAAGCAGATCAATCTTCTGATGCCGATGGTGCTGGGCATCGTGCTGGCCACCATCGTTCAGGGCGTCACGTCGTTTTCGCTGACGCAATTGCTTTCAAAAACCGGACAGCGATTGATCGCGGAATTGCGAAGGAAGGTCCAGCGGCACGTGGGCCTGCTTCCCGTCGTGTATTACGACGCGAACAAGAGCGGCGTGCTGGTTTCGCGCATCATGAGCGACGTCGAAGGCGTCCGCAATCTGATCGGCACGGGTCTGGTGGATTTTGTCGGCGGCCTGATGACGGCGTTTATCGCTCTCTTTTTCCTGCTGCGCATCAGCGTGTTGATGACCAGTCTGACCGCCGGATTCGTTCTGGTGTTCTCCTTCTTGATGATGCAGGCGTTCACGAAAATTCGCCCGATTTTCCGCGAGCGGGGAAAGATCAACGCGGAAGTTACCGGACGCCTGACGGAATCGCTGGGTGGCGTTCGCGTGGTGAAGGGATATCATGCGGAGGAGCGCGAGTCCGAGGTTTTCGGATTGGGTGTGCAGCGGCTGCTGGATAACGTGGTGAAGTCGCTCACTGCGACTTCGTTGATGAGCCTGTCGGCGACTGTACTGATGGGCATTGTGGGTGCGATTGTCTGGTCAATCGGCGCGCGGCAGGTTATTTCAGGCGCTTTGACGACCGGCAAACTGATGGAGTTTATCGCGTTCCTGGCGTTCTTAATTGCGCCCGTGATTCAGGTGGTGAGCATTGGGACGCAGTTGACTGAGGCGTTCGCGGGACTCGACCGCACGCGCGAAGTATTAGCGGAACTTCGCGAGAATCAGGACACCGGACGCACCGTAGCGATTGGACCGATAAAAGGCCAGGTCGAATTCGAGAACGTCGGATTTTCCTACGAAGCCGGGAAGCAGGTACTGTTCGACGTCAGTTTCCGCTCCGAGCCGGGAACGGTGACTGCGCTGGTGGGGCCGTCGGGATCGGGAAAATCGACCATTATCAGCCTGATTCTGGCCTTTCATGCGCCGACCGAGGGGCGCATCGAGGTCGACGGGCTCGACCTGTCGAAGATTCGCCTGGACACGTTCCGCACGCAGTTGGGCGTAGTCCTGCAAGACACGTTTCTGTTCGATGGAACCATTGAGCAAAATATCGCCTTCGCGCGGCCGGGCGCGACCAAGGAGCAGATTCTCGAAGCCTGCCGGATCGCGCGCGTCGACGAGTTCGCCCAGAATTTCGAAAAGAAATACGACACCATCGTCGGCGAGCGCGGCGTGAAGCTGTCCGGCGGACAGCGTCAACGTGTCTCCATCGCTCGGGCCATTCTCGCCGATCCGCGGATTCTGATTCTGGACGAAGCCACCTCGAGCCTGGATTCGGAATCCGAGGCCCTGATTCAGGAAGGGCTCAAATACCTGATGCAGGGGCGCACGACGTTCGTGATCGCGCATCGGCTTTCGACGATTCGCCGCGCAGATCAAATTCTTGTAGTGGAAGGCGGCCGGATCGTGGAGCGCGGGACGCACGAATCGCTTTACGCGCTCGGCCGCCGTTACTGGGATTTGTACACCCGGCAGCACGGAGTCGAGTCGAATCTGTTCCTGGCGCCCGGAGAAGGCGACAAGGTGGATGAGAACGGCGCGGGCGGCCAGGCGAAAGAATCCGGTGCGGTTACCGAAGCGATGCGCCTGATCCGCGGCGGCTAGTTCAGAAGCTGATGCCGAGGATCGCGAGCAACTGATTCCGGTTCGAGTGTAGTATTCCGCTCGGGCTCGAGAAATCCTGAAGTACGAAGCCTTCGTAGCGGACTTCAGGCGAGACGTGCAGGACCAGGGCGTGAATGTCGACGCCTGCGCCGAGCGCGATTCCATAATTCGAGCGATGATTCAGCTCGGTCACGTCTTTGACGCTCAGATGGCTCAAGACAACGCCTCCGTCCATGTACGGTCTCACCGGTCCTTTCAAGAATCTGCGTTTCAGCAGCACCGGAAATTCCCACTGGCTGGGGGAGGCGCTGCTCTGCGTCGAGTGGAAGCTGAAACTGCGATATAAGGCATCGACTTCGACCGCGAATCCGGCCGGCAGGCGAACTTCGGCGTAAGGTCCGATTACAAAGCGCCCGGTGCTGCTGACGTAGTCGAACGGATTCGGGGATTGAACGGAAAGCGCGTCGGTTAGGGGCGCGCCGATTTTTACGCCGGCGCTGAATGGTTGTGCCGCGGCCGTGCCGGCAACCAGGATTAGGAAGGATAAAAGTTTCACCATCAGTCCCATTCTATCGGCCGTGACTTCGGTACAATCTTCGGTTATGTCTTCCCTGCGCGTGCTGCTCAGCGCTGATCAGATTGCGGCTCGCGTTCATGAACTCGGCGCCGAGATCGATCGCGATTATCCGCAAGGCCCTGTGTACCTGATCGCGATTTTGAAGGGCGCGTGTTTCTTCCTGGCGGACCTGGCGCGCGCGATGAAAACGCCGGCGCGCATCGAGTTCGTGGGCATTTCCAGTTACGGAAGAGGCAAGACGTCGTCAGGCGAAGTCAGGCTTACGAAGGACCTGGACGTTTCGATCGAAGGGTATGACGTCGTAGTCGTAGAGGATATCGTCGATAGCGGCGTAACGCTGAGTTACCTGCTCAAGCTTTTCGCCCAACGGAAGCCGAAGTCGCTTCGCATTGCCACACTGCTCGACAAGCCGGAACACCGGCAGCGTCCAGTGGAGGTGGATTATGTCGGCTTTAAGATTCCGGACGAGTTCGTCGTCGGCTACGGGCTGGACTATGCGGAAGATTACCGGAGCCTGAAAGACATCTGCATATTGAGCGAGTGACGCCGCGTCAATGCGTTCCCAAATGGAACGGGTTGAAGTTGCTCTTGTAATCGAATGCGTCCAGGCCCTCGGAGCGTTTTAAGAACCCAACTACCAAATAAGTGAGCGGCGTCGCCACCACTTCATAGACCACCTTGCCGACGTATGCCGAGACGGCCAAAGTCGCCAGGGTACTCGCCGGAGCAGTGCCCCCGAACCCGATGATCACCAGGATGATGGTATCGACAAACTGGCCGGTGATCGTCGAACCCACGGTCCGCGACCACAGCGCCTTGCCCCCGGTCCAGAGTTTCATTTTCGCCAGCGTATAGGAGTTGGTGAATTCGCCGCACCAGTACGCGATGAGACTGGCGACGATCAGTCTAGGGATTTGATAGAAGACCGTTGCGAACGCTTCCTGATTCGGCCACCCTGGCGCCGGCGGAAGCCATACGGTGATCAGTCCCATGACGGCGAGCAGTCCGTTCGCGAGAAACCCAAGCCAGATCGCGCGGCGCGACGCGGCGTAGCCGTAGACTTCGGTGAATACGTCGCCGAAAATGTAGGTGAGCGGGAACAGGAGCTGGGCGCCGCTGATGACAAATGGTCCGATCTTGCAGAGCTTCTGGCCAACCAGGTTGGAGATAAGCAAGACCACCAGGAAAATCGCGAGCAGCAGATCGAAGTGGCGATACGTGCGCAGATCGCGGGCCTGAAGCGCTTCCGGCTTTTCGGAAATCATGAAGATCTTAATAGTAGCAGCGCGGCGCTATTGCAGAACCGGCTTCACGGCCCGCAGAACGGTCTGCGCGATGATCTCGCTGCCGGGCCCCGTCGGGTGGATTCCGTCGCGCTGGATGTAGCGAAGATCCTTGGTCACGATATCCGCCATCAGGAATGGGATCAGGGGCAGCTTGTGCTGGGCCGCGAGATCCGAGTAGATCTTCTCGAACTGGTGGACGTAGTCCGCTCCATAATTAGGCGGCAGGGTCATGCCCGCGAGCACGACACGCGCGCCCGATTGTTGAAAGGCAGTGATCATCTGATTCAGATTTTCACGCGTGGATGCCAGGGGCAGGCCACGCAGGCCGTCGTTGCCGCCCAGTTCCAAAAGGACGACCGCCGGTTTCAATGAAGTCGCGGATTCGATGCGGGACACGCCACCTTCCGTTGTATCGCCGCTGATGCCCAGATTCGCGACGCGCCAGCGGTATCCTTCCGCGTCGAGGTCCTTCTGCAGGTAGTCGGGAAAGCTTTGACCGGCGGGAAGACCGAATCCGGCGCTGATGCTGTCGCCAAAAACCACCAGCACTTTTCGGTTGTCCGGCGCCGCATCCGCTGTCTTCGCGGGAACGGGCCCGGACGGCCGCGCATCGTCGGCGGAGTCCCGGCCGGCGGATTCATGGGGATGATTGCATCCGCAGGTCGCCAGCGCGGCCGCGAGGAAGAAAAAACACCGCATCTGCTGTCATGATAGTAAAAGGCGCGCCGCCCGCACACGGGAGCGCGAATCTCGAAATTAGATGGCCATCCTTGAAGCCATAGGGCTCACTAAAATCATTGATACAGGAACGCATCGGGTGGAGATCCTGCGCGGCATCGATTTCCAGGTGCCGAAAGGGCAGTTCGTCGCGATCATGGGGGCGTCCGGCAGTGGCAAGAGTACGTTGCTGGGCCTTCTCGCCGGGTTGGACGCGCCGAGTTCCGGTCGCGTCATCGTCGATGGAACCGATATTACGGGACTGAGCGAAGATAAGCTGGCCGTGGTGCGCGGGCGCAAGATCGGATTTGTGTTTCAGTCCTACCAACTGATTCCGACGTTGACGGCCGAAGAGAATGTTCTGTTGCCGCATGAGCTGAGCGGCGGTGACGTCGCCGGGGGAACAACGCGGGCGCGCGAATTGCTCGAAAGCGTGAGCCTGAGCGATCGCCTGGACCACTATCCTGTGCAGCTTTCCGGAGGAGAGCAACAGCGCGTCGCATTGGCCCGGGCGTTCATGGTGAAGCCTCCGATCCTGATGGCGGACGAGCCCACAGGCAATCTAGACAGCGTTACCGGTCAGCAGGTGCTGGATTTATTGATGACGCTAAACCGGCGTGAGGGAACCACGCTGGTGCTGGTGACGCACGATCATGCCTTGACCGAATACGCGGATCGAATTGTGACTCTGCGCGACGGTAAAATCATAGCCGACGAAATTCGGGAGCCGGCCGAGGCCACGCCGTGAAGCTTTCGCTCCGCACCGCGGGCCGTATCGCGTGGCGGGAAACGCGCTCTTCGCTGGCGAAGTTTCTGTTCGTCGTGCTCGCCGTCGCGGCGGGCGTGGGTGCGCTCAGCGGGGTGCGCGGCTTCAGCCAGAGCTTCCACTCGATGTTGACCAAAGAAGCTCGCACCGTGATGGCAGCGGATCTGGCTGCGCGGCAGTTCAATCTTCCGACGGACCAGCAAATCGCCGCGCTTGACGGACTGGCGGCCAAGGGCGTCGAATACACCTGGATCACGGAAACCGTTTCGATGGCGGCTGCGGCTTCGGGCGATGCGACTCCCGTGCTGGCGGCCCTGAAAGCGGTGGACCCTTCCAAGTATCCCTATTACGGCGAGCTGAAGCTTCAGCCGGAGATGCGTTTGATCGACGCGCTGAAGGCGGATACCGTCGTGGTGGGCGAAGACTTGCTGATTCGCCTGCGGCTCCACGTTGGCGACACGGTCCGTGTGGGGGAAAAGAGCTTTCGGATTGTCGCGTCCATCGTGACCGAGCCGGACCGGATGTCGGCCAGCCTCAACATCGGCCTGCGCATGATGATGTCGCGGGAAGCGTTCGCCAATTCGGGGCTGATGCAGCTTGGCAGCCGTGCCTCGCAGCGGTACCTGTTCAAGCTCGACGAAGGCGCGCCGTCAGTCGAGTCCGTGCGGCGTACCATTCGCAGAACCCTGCCTGACGCAATGATCGCCGACTTTCGCGAATCTCACCCGATCATTACCAACGGCCTGGATCAGGCGACCACGTTTCTCAGCCTGATCAGCTTGATCGCGCTGATCGTCGGGTCGATCGGTGTCGCCATGGCGATGCATGCGCATTTGCAGCAGAAAATGGATCATATCGCGGTGATGAAATCGATTGGCGCGACTTCCACCGAGATCATCCGCATTTACACGCTGCAAACCTTGATGCTGGGCGTCGTTGGAGGAATGGCGGGCGTTGCTGTGGGCCGCGCGGTGGAAGAGGTCTTCCCGCTCTTGATCCGCAAATACTTTTCGCTGAGCGCGGCGATGGGCTGGCATTTCGATGCAGCGGTGCAGGGAATCGGGATTGGCATGCTGACGACTTTGCTGTTCACGCTGCCCCCGTTGCTGGCCATCCGCAAGATCCGGCCTGCTTTGATTCTCCGTCGCGACATGCCGGACGCCAGGCCGGCGCTGAAGCAACGATTCCTGGATGCTCGCGCCGCGCTGGCAACCGGCGGACTGATCTTGATCGGCATTGGCGGCATCGCGGCGTGGCTTGCCGATTCGGCGCGCGTGGGCGGATATTTCGCGGGCGGATTGACGGTGAGTCTGGCCGCGCTCGCGCTCGTGTCGTGGATTCTTTTGCGGCTGCTGCGGAATTTTCTGCGCCGGACGCCGTGGCGCATCCCGTCGCTGATCCGCCAGGGAATGGCGAATTTGTATCGCCAGGGCAATCAGGCGCAGGCGATCCTGATCGCGCTCGGGCTGGGCGTGATGTTCACGCTGACTGTGTACATGATTCAGGATTCTCTGGTGGCACAGATCGTCGAAACCGCCCCGCCGGGCGCTCCGAATGTGTTTCTGGTCGGCGTGACGCAGGCGCAGGTGGAACCGCTCAAGGAATTGATCACGC
This sequence comes from Bryobacteraceae bacterium, assembly GCA_035308605.1. Classification (GTDB taxonomy): domain Bacteria; phylum Acidobacteriota; class Terriglobia; order Bryobacterales; family Bryobacteraceae; genus Palsa-187. Next base: position 535 of record DATGGL010000281.1, on the reverse strand, counting down.
GCCAGCAGGGCGTTCTCAACGCCGTGGAATTCGTACCGCGCGTCGCGGCTCGGATGGTGAGCATCAACAATGAGCCGGTTACCGGTCGCGCGCGATTCACGACCACGGTGATGTGGGAAGCGGAGAAGCCTGACTATGTTCGCGTGGTGGAAGGCTCCTGGTGGAAGAACGCCTCGCTCGCCACGGGCGCGGCCGCGGTGGTGTCGGTCAACGCGGAAACGGCGAAACGGCTGAGCATCAAGCCGGGCGACACCGTCGAAATGCAATCGAGCGGACGGTCTATTCAAGCGCGTGTAGTCGCGCTGCACGAATGGGAGCAGCGGCGGTTCATGCCGACCAGTTCGTTCGTCTTCAACCCCCCAGCGCTCGCCGGACTGCCGGTCGCGTTCGACGGTGGCGTTCGTATCCAGCCTGGGCTGGTAGCGCAATTCCAACGCGTGGCATTCGAGAAATTTCCGACGGTGACGGTGGTGAATATCGCGGATGCGCTCGAAATCGTCCAGCAGGTGGTGGATCAGATCGCCCTGGTGATCCG
>DATGGL010000280.1:0-2072 GCA_035308605.1 Bryobacteraceae bacterium | reverse complement strand
TCCCGGCGGAATCCCCGAGCCTTATGAGGCTGACGTGATCCGGACCACCAACAACGTCAATCTCAACATGGATCAGACGATGCTTTATGGGACCGTCGGAATTACGGACCGGATCGATTTTTCGGTGGCCATCCCGATCGTTTCCGTTCGGATGGGCGCCAGTTCCAACGCCCAGATCATTCAGGTGTCGGGTCCAACGTTCGTCGCCAATGGCGTCACCATCCCGAACCCGCATGAGTTTAACGCTGCCGGCGCGCAAACCAATACGTACAGCAGTTCAGGAAGCGCCACCGGCATTGGCGATGTTACGTTCCGCATCAAGGGCGGCATTTTCCAAACGGAGAAATTCCGCGTAGCCGCCGCGCTGGACATCCGCGCCGCCTCGGGCGACGCCCGCAAGTTTCTGGGATCGGGAGCGACCGGCATCAAGCCGTTTATCGCGGTGTCGGCTGGCAAACGATACTCGCCGCACGTCAATCTCGGTTACCAGTGGAACGGCCAATCGATTCTCGCGGGCAATATCACAGGAACGGTCGTTTCCGAAGATTCTTCTGGAAACGTAATTATCCAGAACGGTCCCGCCACGAAGGGAAGTCTCCCGGGGCAGTTCTTTTATTCCTTCGGCGTGGATCTCGGAGTAACCAGGAAGCTCACCTTCGCGGCGGATTATCTCGGCCAGTCATTGTTCAACGCGCCGCGAGTCGCTCAGTCTTCCTTCGTCACACAGAACATTCCGGGGGGCACCGGCGCGATCACGCTACCAACCATTACGGGAAGCAAGGACAATTTCACCGTAAATAACGGCGCAATCGGCGTGAAATACAACCTGTTCGGCCGCCTGCTTCTGACCGGGGATCTCCTGTTCCGGCTCGACAACAATGGGTTACGCCAGAATGTGACTCCGCTGGTCGCGCTGTCGTACGCGTTCGGGCAGTAGTCAGAACCGAAGACTTCCAAACCACGCGGCTAATTCGCGTCGATGGAACTGATCCCCCACCCCGACGCCGACCGGGTCAGAGTGACCCGCACCCGCTCATTCACCGGCGGCAGCCTGTCCCCGCCCTTCGTCACGAGCCTCAAAACCCGCGTGCAGGCGATCGTCGCCGTATTCCCGTTGATGGATGGTTGCCCCGCGGGCGTCATCTGATACGTCAGGGACTTCGCGTCGCGAAATTGATTCCGAGTCCCATCCGCGACCGCCTTGGGCATGGAACTCCAGATGGCCTGCAGGGCTTTCAAATCCATTTGGTTATACGCGTCCGCATACGCCGCGACGACACGCACGATGGCCTGTTGTTCCACAGCCGCCTGCTTGGCCTGGTCTTGCTCCTTGGTTCGCAGATCCTTGGCGCGCTGCGCCGCCGCGAGTTCATCCGCCTCCCGCTTCTCAATACCCGAAACCAACCCATGCGCTTCCTGCGCATGCGCTCCGTTTCCAAAGCGGGAGAGGAAAGCCTGTAATGCAGCCTTGTTGTTCTTGTCCGTCGCATCCCACGCGCTCTGCTCCGCCTGCCGCGCCGCGCTCGCCTGAGCTTCCTGACGCAGTCGCGTGACGGTGGCGCGGGCCTCGTCGACGTGCGCCCCGTCGGGATGCCTGCGAACGTAATCTTCGAGCGTATCGGCGTTGTTGGTGTTCCGGACTCGATCCCAATCCTGCGCGTCGATTTGTTTCGGGTCGGGCGCAGGTGGAGCTTTTACCACCGTAGCCATCGCCAGTTGCCCCTGATCGAGTCGCGTAGTCTTGCCGGGGTTGAACTGGGCGGTGGTTCGAGCCGGCGTATAACCGTCCTTGGCAAGTTCAACGACGTGCTCGCCGGGACGCACTTCGACTCGCAAGCCTCCGTTGGCGGCAACCTCGCCGACCACGTTTCCATCGATCTTGACTTGCGCTCCCGCTACCGCCGCCACGATTTCCATCACCGGAGGCACCGGCGTGAGCGGGGTGACCACGCGCGCTTCGTCGCCTTTCTTCACGGCGACGGTCTGCACGGCCGATTTCTGAAATCCGTCCTTCTCCACGCGGACCGAATATTCGCCGACATCCACCGGGATGCGGACACTGCCGTTCTGTG